>JALQTL010000217.1 GCA_023260935.1 Paracoccaceae bacterium | reverse complement strand
AGGTGGGGGCAGAGTTGTGGAAGGGGATCGCGGGGCAAAAGATCACCTCGAAGCGCAGCCTTGTCTATCACGGGCTGGTCACCTTTCGTGGCACCATGGCAGGTTTCGCGCTTGGCATCGTGCTGGGGGTGGCGCTGGCGGTTTCCATCGTGCGCTTCCGGGTGATGGAGCTTTCGGTGATGCCTTGGGCGATCATCAGCCAGACCATTCCCATCGTCGCACTGGCGCCGATGATCCTGACGGTGGCCAACCAGTTGGGGATTGACGGGCGCGAGGTGCCCAAGGCCATCATCAGCGCCTATCTTTCGTTCTTTCCGGTGCTGGTGAGCATGGTCAAGGGCCTGCGCAGCCCCGACCAGATGCAGCTTGACCTGCTGAAGACCTATGGCGCCAGCGAGGGCCAGACCTTCTGGAAACTGCGGCTGCCCGCCTCGATGCCCTATTTCTTTGCGTCATTGAAGGTGGCGGTGGCGGCGGCGCTGATCGGCACCATCGTGGGCGAATTGCCGACCGGGGCGATTGAAGGCCTTGGCGCGCGGATGCTGATCGGCAGCCAGTTCGGAGAGCCGTTGATCATGTGGTCGGCGCTGTTTGCGGCGGCCCTGCTGGCGGGGCTGTTGATCGTGATCGTGGGGCTGGTGGAGCGCTTGGCCAACGCCCGGATGGGGGTGCGCGCATGATCTGGTTTGGCGGGGCCATCCTGTTCTGGCTGGTGGCCTGGGCGGCCAATGCGCGGCTGGCATCGGGGCCGGCCGGTCAGGGCCGGCTGGGGCGGATCGGCGTGGCGGGGCTGTTCGGCTTTACGCTGTTGGTCTTGTGGGAAGGCTATGTGCGGGGCTTTGGCGTCAGCCCGGTGATCCTGCCCGCCCCCACCGCCATTGCGGCCAAGGTGGCCGGATCGCTGGGCACGCTTTGGGCGGATTTCGTGCAGACGGTGATCAAGGGCGCGCTGTCGGGCTTCCTGATCGGGGCGGCGGCGGCCTTTGTGACCGCCATTGCCATTGACCGCAGCCCGTTCCTGCAACGCGGGCTTCTGCCCATCGGCAATTTCGTGGCGGCCCTGCCGATCGTGGGGCTTGCCCCGATTCTGGTGATGTGGTTCGGCTTTGACTGGCATTCCAAGGCCGCCGTCGTGGTGGTGATGGTGTTCTTTCCGGTATTGGTGAACATGGTCGCGGGGCTGAACGCATCCGACCGGATGCAGCGCGACCTGATGGCCACATGGGGCGCAAGCTATTGGCAAAGCCTGTGGAGCCTGCGCCTGCCGGCGGCCCTGCCCTTCATCTTCAACGGGCTGAAGATCGCTTCCACGCTTGCCCTGATCGGCGCCATTGTCGCTGAATTTTTCGGCAGCCCCATCGTTGGCATGGGCTTTCGCATCTCGACCGAGGTGGGGCGGCTTGGCCTTGACATGGTCTGGGCCGAGATCGTGGTGGCAGCGCTTTCGGGTTCGCTGTTCTATGGCATCATTTCACTGATCGAAAAGCGGGTCACCTTCTGGCACCCGTCGCAACGCGGCTAACCGGCCCCCCGCAATTTTGGGGCCCAACACGGAGGTACGGCAATGAAGAAGTTTCTTTCCGCCAGCGTTCTGGCCCTGATCGCGGGGCAAGCCAGTGCGCAGGACGTGACCTTGCAGTTGAAATGGGTCACGCAGGCCCAGTTCGCCGGCTATTATGTGGCGGCCGAGAAGGGGTTTTACGAAGAAGAGGGGCTGAACGTCACGATCAAGCCGGGTGGCCCCGATATTGCGCCCACGCAGGTGATTGCCGGGGGCGCGGCCGATGTGATCGTGGAATGGATGCCGGCCGCCCTGGCCGCGCGCGAAAAGGGCCTGCCGCTGGTGAACATCGCGCAGCCCTTCAAATCCTCGGGCATGATGCTGACCTGCCTGAAGGAAAGCGGCATCACCTCGCCCGCCGATTTTGCCGACAAGACGCTGGGGGTCTGGTTCTTTGGCAATGAATACCCCTTCCTGTCGTGGATGAGCCAGTTGGGGCTGAAGACCGATGGCAGCCCCGGCGGGGTGACGGTGCTGAAGCAGGGGTTCAACGTGGACCCGCTGCTGCAAAAGCAGGCGGCCTGCATTTCGACCATGACCTATAATGAATACTGGCAGGTGATCGATGCGGGCATCAGCCCCGACGATCTGGT
Source organism: Paracoccaceae bacterium (assembly GCA_023260935.1). Taxonomy (GTDB): domain Bacteria; phylum Pseudomonadota; class Alphaproteobacteria; order Rhodobacterales; family Rhodobacteraceae; genus Pseudotabrizicola. The sequence continues at coordinate 1,205 of JALQTL010000217.1, read as the reverse complement.
GACCTTCAAGTATCAGGATCAGGGCGTGGCCACGATGGAGGACGGGCTTTACGTTCTGGAGGAAAACCTGAAAGACCCGGCCTTCGAGGACAAGATGGTGAAATTCGTGCGTGCCAGCATGAAGGGCTGGAAATATGCCGAGGAAAACCCCGACGAGGCCGCGATGATCGTTCTGGACAATGACGAGACCGGCGCCCAGACCGAAACGCACCAGAAGCGGATGATGGGCGAAGTGGCCAAGCTGACCGCCGGGTCGAACGGCGCGCTGGACCCGGCCGATTACGAACGCACCGTGGCTTCGCTGCTGTCGCCCGGATCGGACCCGGTGATTTCCAAGACCCCCGAAGGCGCATGGACGCATCAGATCTCGGATAAGGCCTTGCAGTAACGGGGCCTTGCAGTAACGGGCCCTGCAATAACAGGGCCTTGCAGTAAGGCTTGCCCCTGCGGCAGGTGAAAAGGGCGCCCCCGGGCGCCCTTTCTTCGTTCAGGCCAGTGCCGCGAGCCAAGCCCGCAGGCGGTCCGCGTTCACGCCCATATCCTCGCGCCCGAAACGCAGGCGGGCGTAAAGCGTCAGCCCCATGGGCGTGATCTGGGCGGTGGTGTAATCGGGAAATCCCCAAAGCGCCGAACGGGTTTCCCAGGTGATGCGGCCTTCGTCCACCGAACCGGCAAGGCGGCGTGTGCGCGGGGTCTGGGTGGCGATCCTGTCCAGCGCGGCAAGGGTTGCGCGTGCCTGATCGGGGGGCAGGGTCAGATCGGCCCGGGCCCCGCCGGTGAAGGGCTGCACGCCCTGGGCCGGGTTCGTCGCGGCGGGGGGCGCAACGTTCCAGACCGCCGGATCGACAGGCGCAAGGCGGACAAGGGCCATAAGCCCCAGCAGGGCGATGATGGCGAAGGCGATGAAGAGCGTCATGTTGCGCCCGAGCCTTTTCATCGATTGAACCGTGCCCAGTGGAAAAGACAGATCAGCTCATGCGCGACATGGGCGCCCGCGATCGCCGTGGCGCCGGTGGTGTCATAGGCAGGGGATACCTCGACGATATCGCCGCCCACCATGTTGATGCCCGCCAGATCGCGCAACGCGGCGGCGGCCTGCCATGTATGCAAGCCCCCCCAGACCGGCGTGCCGGTGCCGGGTGCGGCGGAGGGGTCGAGGCAATCGATGTCAAAGGTCACATAGGTCGGGTTCTGGCCGACGATTT
>JALQTL010000182.1 GCA_023260935.1 Paracoccaceae bacterium | reverse complement strand
TGTGTGGCCCGCGTCCGGACGGGCTGCCGCCGTTTCCACACGCGCCGCACCGCGAACAGCGCCGCGATGGCGAGGACGGCCAGGAAGGGGGCGGTGTGATCTTTCTTGACGCCCCACCAATAGTGCAGGGCGGCGGTGGCGCGGGTGGAATGGGTCATTCCGGCCCAGTCATTCCAGCCCGGCGTCGCGGCGTTCGCGGGCATAATCCGCATAGCTGGGCGAGGTCAGGAAGGCGTCTTGCCAGCCCCTTTCCAGCGCCTTGCGGATCAGCCCTTCGAAACCGTGGGTCACCAGTTCGGCAAGCGGCAGGCGGGTGAAGGGATCGCCCCTGTCGCGCCCCAGATGGCGGGTGGCGGCCATGATGTCGATCACCGCGGAAAGGCTTGCCGCATCGGCCCGCGCGATCAGCGCATAGACCAGCGCGGTCAGCCCGTGCATGGAGGCAGGGTAAAGCGCCAGCCGGTCCTTCGGGGTGGCTTTCAGCATTTCATCCACCTGAACCGTGGCGGCGATGTCATTGGCCACCAGCAGGAATTCGGCGGCAACCGCTTCGCCCAGCGTGCCCGAAATCAGGATGTCGCGGATGCGCCGGTCGGGGAAGGTGGACAGGATCTGCGATACCCGCGCCCAGCTTCGGGGGGTGCAGGCGATCACCTCGCCCCGGCGCAGGGCGGTTTCGGTGGTTTCCAGAAGATCGGGCCTTGTGCGGATGAAGGCCAGAACCGCCGGATGCAGGCCCCGCGCTTGGGCGTAATGGGCCAGCCAGTCGCCGGCCTCGGCCACCAGATGAAGATGGATCAGCCGGTCGGACAGGGCCGTGCCCATGTCATAGGCCACGGCGCCGTCTTCCACCCCATTGCCCGCCGCCACCAGAAAAGTGGAGGCGGGCAGAAGGTGGCGCCCCACGCGCCGTTCCTGCAAAAGCCCATAGACCGTGGGCTGAAGGCTGGGCGCGGCGGCGGTGAGTTCATCCAGAAACAGGATGGCGGGGCGTGCCGGATCATCGGGCAGGTCTTCGGGCCGATACCAGACGGTCTTTTGCGCGGCATGGTCGAAATAGGGCAGCCCGCGCAGATCCTGCGGTTCGATCGTGGTCAGCCGCAGATCGAAAAGCTGCGCCCCCGTGGCATGGGCAAGGGCCTGCACGATTTCTGTCTTGCCGATGCCCGGGCGGCCGTGAAGCATGAAGCTGGCGGTCATGTCGCCCGCCGCCTGCGCCTGCCATGCGGCCAGAAGGGTTTGATAGGCCTGACCTGCGGGGATGGGCGTGGTGTTGACCATTGGGTTCTCCTGCTTGGGCAGAAGGGTAGCGGTGCGGCGCCTTGGGGCAAGATGGTGCCCCCGTTCAGCGCCCCCCCTTTCACCGCCCCGTCAGCCGGTTGGCCAGCCGCGCCAGCGCGGAGGGCGGGCCGCCCCGCGCCTCGGCCCGGTCGGCGGCCGCGTAAAGCGCATACATTCCCCGCACCCCCAGCCAGCGCAGCGGTTCGGGTTCCCAAAGCCGCAGGGGGCGGTTGACCCAAGGTAGCGTCACAAGGCCCGTGTCGCGCCCCAGCGTCAGATCGGCCAGCGTGCGCCCGGCAAGGTTCGACGTGGAGACGCCGACCCCGACATAGCCCCCGGCATGGCCGATGCGCGTGACCGGATCAAAGCCCACGGTGGCGCACCAGTCGCGCGGCACCCCCAGCACCCCGCACCATGCGTGGTCGATCCGGGCGCCGCGGGCCGCCGGGAAATGCCGGTGGAGGATGCGCGTTAGGCGGCGGATGGTTTCATCATCGGGCAGCCCGTCAATGTCGATGGCGGAACCGAAGCGATAGGGCACGCCGCGCGCGCCAACGGCGATGCGGCCTTCGCGGGTGCGTTGGCAATAGCAATAGGCATTGGCGAAATCGCCCATGATCTCGTTCCCCTGCCAGCCGATTTCCTGCCAGAGTGCGGGGGGCAGCGGTTCGGTCACGATCTGGGCCGAGTTCAGCGGCAGCCAGTCGCGCCGGTGCCCGGCAAGCCCGGCGGTAAAGCCTTCGGTGCAGCGCAGGATGGTGCGGGCGCTGACAACGCCCCGATTGGTTTCCACGCGGGCGGGGGCAATGCGGGTGACTGTGGTGGCTTCAAGGATCGCGGCACCCTGCGCCTCGACCATGCGGGCCAGCCCCGTCACCAGCTTGGCGGGCTGGATGCGGGCGACGCCATCAACCACCATCGCCCCGCGTGCGCCGGGAATGTTGATGCGGCGGGCAAGGTCTTTGGCGCCGATCACACGGATGCGGTCCCCTTCGCCCCAGCCCGCGCGGTGCCGTGCCTCGGCCAGCATCCGCGCCTCTTGCGCGGGCGAGGTTGCCACCATCAGCTCATCCGTGCGGCAGATGTCGGCATCGATCCCGGCAGAGCTGGCCACGGAAATCACCTCGTCCACCGTGCCCTGCATGGCGGCGACCATGGCGCGCAGGGCGCCTTCGCCGCGGGACAGATAACGATCGTGCGACCATGCAAATCCCCCGGTCAGCCAGCCGCCATTGCGCCCCGAGGCGCCATAGCCCGCGAAGGCCTTTTCCACGATCACAATGTCAAGGCCCGGGTCCAGTTGCTTCAGGTAATGCGCGGCCCAGAGCCCGGTATAGCCCGCGCCGATGATGCAGACATCGGCCTGCCGGTCACCGGAAAGGCTGGCGCGCGCGGACGGCAGGCCGATGTCATGCCACCAGAAGGAAACCCCGCCCTTTCGCATCATCCGCCCTGCCCCGCCCTTGCCCTGTTCGGCCTTTTGCCGCGACCCCAGCCTAGCGGCCTGCGCCGCGCACCGCCAGCACCGGCGTGGCGGCCGGGTGCCGGGTGCGAACCAGACCGTTGCCAAGCCGGCGCTTGAACCTTTGGCTGGTCTGGGGCAATTTGCGCGCAGGCACAGGGCCTTGCCCTGCGGCCGGTGGCCCAAAAGGTAGGTTGGTTTCATGGCTCCGCTTCTGTCCCGTCTGCGCGGTGACGGCCTTGTTGCGCGGGTCATGCGGAGTTCTGCCTTTACCGCGCTTGGCTATGGCGCAAGTCAGGCGATGCGGCTGGCATCGAACCTGATCCTGACGCGGCTGCTGTTTCCCGAAGCCTTCGGGATGATGGCGTTGGTATCGGTCTTCATCGTCGGGCTGACGATGTTTTCCGATGTGGGGGTGGGGCCGTCGATCCTGCAACACAGGCGCGGGGATGACCGGGATTTCCTGAACACCGCCTGGACGGTGCAGGTGATCCGGGGCGGCATCCTGTGGATCATGACGATGGCGCTGGCGCTGCCGGTGGCGCATTTCTATGACCAGCCGCAACTGGCGCTGCTGCTGCCCGTGGCAGGGATTTCGCTGCTGATCCACGGGTTTGAGCCGACTCGGATCGAAACCGCCGCGCGGCATCTGCAACTGGGCCGGGTGACGGCGCTGGATCTGGTGGCGCAGGCCATCGGCATTGTGGCGATGGTGATCATGGCCTGGCTCTTGCAGTCGGTCTGGGCGCTGGTGGTGGGCTGGATCATTTCGGCCATCGCGCGGTTGGTACTGATGAGCCGCTATCTGCCGGGGGAAGGCAACCGCCTGCGCTGGGAACCCGAGGCCGCGCGTGACCTGATCCATTTCGGGGTCTGGCTGTTCCTGTCCACCGCCTGCGGCTTTCTGGTGGCGCAGGGCGACAAGGCGATCCTTGGCAAATACCTGACGCTGGAACATCTGGGGCTTTACAACATCGGCTTCTTCCTGGCGTCCTTTCCGCTGCTGCTGGGGCAGACGGTGACGGGGCGTATCCTGATCCCGCTTTACCGCGAGCGCCCGCCCGGGGCTTCGGCCGAGAATTTCCGGGCCATCCGGCGCATGCGCTTCGGGATGACGGCCTGCATCATGGCGCTGGTCGCGGTCATGGCCTTTCTGGGCGAAGGGATCGTGGCGCTGATGTATGACGACCGCTATGCCGCGGCGGGGGCCATTCTGGTGCTGATCGCGGTGATCCAGATCCCGCAGGTCATCGGAATGACGTATGACCAATCGGCACTGGCCGCGGGCGACAGCCGGAACTATTTCTATTTCACTCTGGCGCGGGCCACGTTCCTGACCCTTGGCATGATCCTTGGGGCAGAGAGCATGGGGCTTGTGGGGGCGCTTGTCGGCCAAGGTTTGGCCGCAATCGCCAGCTATCCCGTGCTGATCTGGCTGGCCCGGCGTCATGGCGCCTGGGACGGGTTACATGATGTGTTTTTCGCTGTGGTGGGGGTTGGTCTGGCTGTGCTGGCCCTTGCTGTTGACCAGACGGCCCTCCGTGCCCTGATTGCGCTTTTCGGGGTGGGACCATGACTTTGGAAGGAAAGCGCAGGATGGAATTTGCCACCCCACCACTGCCAGAGACCGAAACCCCGGAGTTTGCGCTGACCCCGCTGCAACTGGGGATGGTCTATGAAAGCGTGTTGGCCGGGCGCCCCTGGATCAACCTGGAACAGGTGGTCGTGCATCTGGAGGACGAGGCGATCGAGGCCCCTGCCCTGCGCGCGGCATGGGAAGGTGTGGCCGCCCGGCATGACGCCTTGCGCCTGCGCATCCTGTGGCGCCGCCGGGTGCGGCCGATGCAGAGGGTGGTGCCACGGGTTCCGGTCGAGGTTGCGGTGGAAGACTGGCGGGAATTGCCCGCGCATCGGCAGCAAACCCGTCTGGCGCAGTTTCTGGAAAGCGACCGCGAACAGGGCGTCGATCTGGAAAAGGGGCCATCCTGGCGGGTGACGCTGCTGCATCTGGGCCCGCGCCGCAGCGTGATGGTCTGGACCGTGCATCACGCGCTGGTCGACGGGCGCAGCATCGCCATCGTTCTGGAAGACCTGTTTGCCGGCCTGTCCTCGGCCAACCGGCCCTTGGCTGCCGCGGCAGAGCCATCCTTTGCCGCCTATTGCGCGGGTCTTGCCGCCAAGGATACGGCAGAGGCCGAACAGCATTTCCGAAAACTGCTGGAAGGTTTCGACGAACCCAATCCGCTGACAGAGGAGGCCGAGGGCCCGGACAATGACGGTTCTGCGCGCAAGCGGCAGATCGACCTGACGCTGGAGGCCGATCTTTCCGGGGCGCTGACCGAAAGGGCCGAAGCGGCAGGCGCCACGCTGGCCAATCTGGTGCATGCGGCTTGGGGGATCGTGGTGGCGCGCTGGTCAGGCCGGGCCGAGGCGGTCTTTGGCGTCACCCGGTCGGGGCGCTTTGTGGTTCCGGACAGCCGGCGGTTGGTGGGCTGCCTGATCAACACGCTGCCCCTGCGGCTGCCCGCGGACGAGGCCGCGACGGCCGACACGCTGCTGGCGCGGCTTCGGGCCGAGGCGTTGGCGATGCAACCCCATGAACATGCCGCGCTGACAGATATTCGCCGCTGGGCCGAATTGCCCGGCAGTCAGGCGCTGTTTTCGTCCATGGTGATGTTCGAACGCGCCAGCCTGACGGAAATGCTGCGCAAGGCAGACCCCGCCTGGCAGAAGCGCCGCGTCGATCTGCGCGAGGAAGGCGCCCTGCCCCTGACCCTTGCGGTTTATGGCGACCGGCAGATGCATGTGGTGCTGGAACATGACCCGCAGATGGTGCCCGCCGACCGCGCGGGGGCGATGCTGACGCATTTTGCCGAACTTCTGGCATCGTTTGCCAAGGCCCGCCCCGATGCGCCACTGGCCACGCTGACCATGCTGCCAAGGGCCGAAGAAGCCGCGGTTCTGGCACTGGGGCGGCCCGACCACAAGTTGCCCGAAGCCCCGCCCTGCATGGCCAGCCTGCTGGAAGAGGTGGCCGCGCGCCAGCCGGAGGCGGCCGCCCTGTCGATGGTGGGCCATGACGAGGTGCTGTGCCATGGCGACCTGCACCGTCGGGCCAACGGTCTGGCGCGGGCGCTGGTCGCGCAGGGTGCGGGGCCGGGGCAGATCGTGGCGGTCTGTCTGGGCCGGTCGCCCGATTTCGTGGTGGCGCTGCTGGCCGTTCTGAAGGCCGGTGCCGCCTTTCTGCCGGTGGACCCGACCTATCCGCGCAGCGTGATCGACCACATGCTGAAAGACTGCGGCGCCCGGCTGATGGTGGCGGCCCCGGGAACTGAACATCCCGAGGGGATGACGCTGATCCCCCCCGGCGCCGCCCCTGCCGACACCCCGCCCGACCGCCTCGCGCCCGACCCGGACCGTCTGGCCTATGTCATCTATACCTCGGGCTCGACCGGGGTGCCAAAGGGGGTGCGGGTGCCGATGCGGGCGCTGGTGGCGCATGGCGTGGCAATGCGCGGCGAATTCGCGCTGACCCCCCGGGACCGCGGCTTGCAATTTGCCAGCCTGTCCTTCGACGTGTCGATCGAGGAGATGATCCCGACGCTGCTGGCGGGCGCCCATGTGATCCTGCGCAGCGAGGCCATGGCCGGATCGGTGGCCAGCTTTCTGGCCGAGGTGGAGGCGCAGGGCATCAGCGTCTTGAACCTGCCCACGGCGTTCTGGCATGTGCTGGTGGATGACATGGCCCGGTCCAGCCGCCGCCTGCCGGCTTCGGTGCGCCTTGTCATCGTGGGCGGCGAGCGGATCAACCCGCGCGCGCTTGCCACCTGGCAGCGGATCGTGCCCGATGTGCGCTGGCTGAACGGCTATGGCCCGACCGAGACGACCATCACCTGCACGCTGCACGAACCCGGCCGGATTGCCCCGGGCGAGGATATTCCGATAGGCCGGCCCACGCCGCATGCGCGGGCCTATGTGCTGGCGGCCGACGGTTCCTTGGCGCCAAGGGGCGCGCAGGGGGATTTGTGGATCGGGGGGCCGGCGGTCAGCGACGGCTATATCGGGCGCGACGACCAGACGGCCGAGGCTTTCCGGCCCGACCGCTTCACCGGCAGGGGGAGGATCTATCGCACCGGCGACCGGGCGCTGTGGCGGGCGGATGGCGCCTTGTGTTTTCTGGGCCGGCGTGACCGGCAGGTGAAGGTGCGGGGCTTTCGCATCGACCTGCGGCATATCGAACGGGTGCTGGAAAAAGACCCGGCCGTGGGCCGCGCGGTGGCGCTGGTTCACGCCCCGGGCACGCATGCGGCGCGCCTGGTGGCATGGGTGACGGGGGCCGAAGGCGCGCCGCTGCCCGATGTGGCGCTGCTGCGCCGGAATGCGGCGCGCCAGTTGCCGCCGCATATGCTGCCCACGCTGGTCGCGGTAGAGGATTTTCCGCGCACCCCGGGCGGCAAGATCGACACCGCCGCCCTGCCCGTTCCCGAACCGCAAGCCCAAGGTGCGGGAAGCACCGCCAGTGCCGATCCCGAAACGCTGCGGATCGCCGGGCTGATGGCGCAGACGCTGGGGCTGGAGGCCGTGGGGCCGGATGACAGTTTTCACGATCTGGGCGGGCATTCGCTGATGGCGGTGCAGCTTGTGGGCCAGATCGAGGCGGCGCTGGGCCTGCGGCTGGGGGTGGGCGACCTGCACCGCAACCCCACGCCGCGCGCGCTGGCCGGGGCGATCCGTGCCGCGCAGGTGGGCCCGCGCTATATCATTCCGATCCAGCCGCAGGGCAGCCTGCCGCCGCTGTTCGGCGTGCATGTGCTGGGCCGGAACGAGGAATATTACCGCCCCCTTGCCCGCGTGCTGGGGCCTGACCAGCCAGTGCTGGGGCTGACGGTGGGCCTGCTCACACAAGACACGCCCATCGGCGTCGAGGCGACGGCGCGCTGCTATTTCGACGATATCCAGCGCCATTATCCCGATGGCCCGGTCAGTCTGGCGGCGGTATCGCTGGGCAGCTACATCGCCTTCGATCTGGCGCGGCAGCTGCATGCCGCGGGGCGCGAGGTGCGGATGCTGGCGCTGTTCGATGCCGAAGGCCCGGGCGGGCGGTCGCGGCTGAAGGGCACGGCGCGGCTGATGGCCCATGGCCGGCGGCTGCGCAGCGAAGGGGCGGGGTATTTCCTGCATATCCTTTCCAACCGGCTGACCGATCTGCGAAACCGGGTAGAAAAGGCGCGCGTCCGCATGGCCTCGGCCAAGGGCGAAACCGCGCCGCTGACGATCAGCACCTTCGTGGCGGCCAATGAACTGGCGGTTCAGGCCTATGACGCGCAACCCATCGACATACCGCTGACCATCTTCCGCGCCGGGGCCAATGTCTTTGACAGCCCCGAAAGCACCGAGGATGGTTTGGGCTGGGCGCCTGTCGCCGGGGCTGGCTTCGAGCTGATCGATGTGCCGGGCGACCATCTTTCCATTCTGCAACCGCCGAATGTGGACCGGCTTGCAGCCCAGATGCAGCGCGCCATGCGCCGCGGCAAGGGCTGACCGGCAGGCCGGGTCGCGAAAGTGATTGACGTACCTCAGACCTGCCGGGATACTGCATCCAGAGGGGTGCCATGACCAGACCCACGGTGAATGACATCGCGCGCGAGGCAGGCGTCAGCCTGGCCACCGTGGACCGCGTGCTGAACGCCCGGCCCGGCGTGCGCGACAAGACCATCCATGCCGTGAACGACGCCATCCGCCGGCTTGGCTATGTGCGCGACGTGGCGGCCGCCAATCTGGCCCGCGGGCGCGATTACCGCATGGCGATCTTTCTGCCCGATACCGAAAGCCAGTTCGTCCAGACGCTGATCGATGCGCTGCAAGAAGCGGCGGCCGGCGCCGCGACCGCGCGGGTGGGCATGGAGCTGCACCGCTTTCCCGCCGAAGACATGCATGCGCTGGCCGCCCAGCTGGCCGCCCTGCCCGCGCGCGATCTTTCGGGCGTGGCGCTGATGGCGCCCGAAACACCGGTGGTGCGCGATGCCGTCAAGGCGCTGCGCGCCAAGGGGCTGCCGGTGGTGGCCATCGTGTCAGACCTGCCAAATACTGAACGGGATCATTATGTTGGCATTGATGCCCAAGCCTCGGGGCGTACCGCGGGGGTGCTGATGGGGCGGTTTCTGGGCGGGGCACGGGGCCGGGTCATGGTGATCGCCAATTCCATGCATCTGCGCGAAAGCATCGAACGGCGACGGGGCTTTGATGAGGTGATGCAGCGCAACTTTCCGGGGATCGAGGTGCTGCAATCGCTGGAAACCCACGGCCAGCCCGCCACCCTGCGGCAGGCCGTGCGGCAGATGCTGGCCCATGCGCCGGATGTGACGGGCATCTATCTTCTGGGGTCGGGCCACCGGGCGCTGGCGGCGGTGCTGTCGGAATTCGGGCTTCTGGGCCGGGTGACGGTGATCGGGCATGAACTGACGCCCCACACGCGGCAGGCGCTGGAAAGCGGGCACATGGATGCCGTCATCACCCAGAACCTTGGCCATCTGGCGCGGTCAGCCTTGCGGGTGTTGCGCGCCAAGGCCGACCGCCAGCCGATAGACGAATCGCAGGAAACGCTGCGGATCGAGATCGTGATCCGCGAGAATCTGCCCCCCGCCACCGCCTGAATTCAGCCAAAGCCCTTTGAGCGACCTCATTTCCGCAAGCATGAGGTACGTCCCTCAAAAATGCTGGACAGGTCCGCTTTTCCCCGCGTAAGGTCAGCCATCGGCAGAAGGCCCGGCAGATTTCAGACCAGGCACACCAGATCATCCAACCATGGGAGGAAACGAGATGAAGGGAAGACTTCTGACTGCAACCGCGGCTGCGGCCCTGTTGTCCGCAGGCGCCGCCAGCGCCCAATCGAACGAGTTGACGCTGTGCTGGGCGGCCTGGGATCCGGCCAATGCGCTGGTTGAGCTTTCCAAGGATTTCGAGGCCCAGTCGGGCATCAAGATGAACTTCGAATTCGTGCCATGGCCCAATTTCGCGGACCGCATGCTGAACGAACTGAACTCGGGCGGCCAGCTTTGCGATCTGCTGATCGGCGACAGCCAGTGGATCGGCGGCAGCGCCGAGAACGGCCACTATGTCAAGCTGAACGACTTTTTCGCATCGGAAAACATCAGCATGGACGATTTCGCCCCGGCGACCGTCTATGCCTATTCAACCTGGCCGAAGGGCACCCCCAACTACTATGCCCTGCCCGCAATGGGCGATGCGAACGGCTGGTTCTATCGCAAGGACTGGTTCGCCCGGCCCGAGATTCAGGCCGCTTTCAAGGAAAAATACGGCCGCGACCTTGGCGAGCCCAAGACCCAGAAGGAACTGCTGGAAATCGCCCAGTTCTTCCAGGGCCGCGAGATTGATGGCCAGACCGTCTATGGCGCCTCGATCTTCACCGAGCGCGGGTCCGAAGGCATCACCATGGGGGCCACGGGCGCGCTTTATGCCTGGGGCTTCAAATATGAGAACACCCCCGGCAAATATGACATGGAAGGCGCGGTAAATTCGCCCGCCGCGGTGGAAGCCCTTGAGTTCTACAAGGAGCTTTACAAGACCGGCACGCCCCCCGGCTATGACAACGCCTATATGGAGCAGTCGCTGGATGCGTTCAAATCCGGTCAGGTGGCGATGGCGATGAACTGGTTCGCCTTCTTCCCGGGCCTTTACGCCGACCCCAACACAGGGGGCGACAAGATCGACTTCTTCGTGAATCCGCCGCAAAACGTGGCCGCCAGCACGCTGGGCGGACAGGGGCTTTCGGTGGTGTCCTATACCGACAACATGGATGGGGCGCTGGCCTATGTGAAATGGTTTGCCCAGCCCGATGTTCAGGCGAAATGGTGGTCGATGGGCGGGTATTCCTGCCACAACTCGGTGCTGAACGACCCCGGCTTCAAGGACAGCGCGCCCTTCGCGGGCGATTTCCTGGAAGCCATGGGCGGGGTGCAGGACTTCTGGCAGGAACCGGCCTATGCCAGCCTGCTGCTGGCCATGCAGGAACGGCTGCACAATTACATCGTGGCCGATCAGGGCACGGCACAGGAAGCGCTGGATGGCCTGATCGCCGACTGGACCGAGGTCTTCGAAGACGAAGGCAAGCTGTAAGCCCCGCGATACGGGCGCCGGGGCACATGCTCTGGCGCCCCCTTCAGACGGAACAATCCCATGCCCCACACGCCCATCGACAGATTGGCGCGCGCGACCCCGCCTTCCGTGGCGGCCCGGGTCCGCGGCCTGTCAGACCGCACAATCGCCTGGCTTTTCGTGGCACCCACGATCTTTCTGCTGCTGGCGATCAACATCTTTCCGCTGATCTGGACGGTGCGCCTTTCCTTTACCAATTACGCGGCCAACCGGCCGGGCCGTGAGGTGGAATGGGTGGGCCTGCGCAATTACGAGCGCATCCTGACCGATGACGGCATCTGGGCCAACATGCAGACCACCGCGCATTTCCTGCTGTGGACGATCGCGCTTCAGGTTGTCATCGGCTTCACCCTCGCATGGCTGATCAACCGCAAGTTCAAGGGCAACGATCTGGTGACGACGCTGATCGTGCTGCCGATGATGCTGTCGCCCGCGGTGGTGGGCAATTTCTGGACCTTCCTCTATCAACCCCAGATCGGGCTGATCAATTATGTGGTCGAGCTTTTCACCGGCATTCCGGCCTCCTCCTTCTCTATGCTGGGCGCGGGGGGGCTTGCGAAATGGTCGATCATCATCGTCGACACCTGGATGTGGACGCCTTTCGTGATGCTGATCTGCCTTGCGGGCCTGCGCTCCATTCCCGACTACATATATGAGGCGGCCGAGATCGACCGGGCCTCGAAGTGGCGCCAGTTCTGGACGATCACGGTGCCGATGGTCCTGCCCTTCCTGATGCTGGCCGTGCTGTTCCGGGGCATCGAGAATTTCAAGATGTTCGACATGGTGGTGCTGCTGACAGGCGGCGGCCCGGGGAACGAAACACTTCTGGCCTCCATCGATCTGAAGCGCGAGGCCTTCGAGAAATGGCGCACGGGCTATAGTTCGGCCTATGCGATCATCCTTTTCGTCACCGTCTTCGGCCTTGCCTCGATCTACGTCAAGGCGCTGAACAAGGTGAAGGAACGCTGATGCCGCTGAATTGCGCTTCCCACCCCCGCCCCCACCCACGACCCGGCTGCGCCGCAAACCCCGAGGGCCGATCATGAGCGCCTATTCCGTCACCGAACCCAGCGCCCGGTCAAAGCTTGTCGCCGCCGTGCTGGTGACCCTTTACATGGTGATCACGCTGATCCCGCTGGCCTGGATCATTTCGACCGGGTTCAAGTCGGGGCCCGACAGCATCAGCTATCCGCCCAAGGTGCTGTTCGACCCCAGCCTTGAAGGCTATGTGAACCTCTTCACCACCCGCACCCGTGTCAGCCAGGAAGCCTTTGCCGCCCTGACCCCGGCCGAGACATGGTATGACCAGATCGTGCGCGATCAGGGGATGGTGATCGCCGGGCCAAGCCGCTTTGGCGAACGCTTCATGAACTCGGTCATCATCGGCTTCGGGTCCACCTTCCTGTCGATCTTCCTCGGCACGCTTGCGGCCTATGCCTTCAGCCGCTTCAAGGTACCGCTGAAGGATGACCTGCTGTTCTTCATCCTGTCGACGCGGATGATGCCCCCGATCGCCGTCGCGATCCCGATCTTCCTGATGTACCGCGAACTGGGCCTGTCGGACACCCATCTGGGGATGATCCTGCTTTACACGGCCGTCAACATCAGCCTTGCCGTCTGGCTTCTGAAAGGCTTCATCGACGAAATCCCGCGCGAATATGAAGAGGCCGCGCTGATCGACGGCTATACCCGCTTTCAGGCCTTCCGCAAGGTCGTGCTGCCGCAGGCGGCGACCGGTATCGCCTCCACCTCGATCTTCTGCCTGATCTTTGCCTGGAACGAATATGCCTTTGCCGTACTCCTGACCAGCGGAACCGCCCAGACCGCCCCGCCCTTCATCCCCACCATCATCGGGGTCGGCGGGCAGGACTGGCCGGCGGTGGCGGCAGGGGCCACGCTGTTTCTGCTGCCGGTGATGATCTTCACCATCCTTCTGCGCAAGCACCTTTTGCGCGGGATCACCTTCGGGGCGGTGCGCAAATGACCATGGCACCCACTTCCTTCCGCCGCTTCATCTTGGCCCAAATACTCCCGCCGGAGGCGTCCGACAGCCGGGCGGGGCACAACAGAAGTGAGTATTTTCACCAAGATGAAGGGGCAAGCGCATGACCCGC
>JALQTL010000093.1 GCA_023260935.1 Paracoccaceae bacterium | reverse complement strand
GATCATTTTTCGCATTTCCTCCGGTGACGCGCATGGTTTACAGTTCGTTCGTAACCCTTTGACGATTGACGCGGATTTTGGGGCCGGTTTACAAAAATGTCCATGTTTTTCAAGAGAGGTGGGTGCGTTTGGGTACCGTAGGTCGAGAGTTCGAATCCCTCCGCCCCGACCAATCTTCTGCATTTATGGGGTTTCCAACCGTTTTGGGGCCGCGAATAACACAGAATGTCGCGCGATCATGCGCGTGCGGTATCCTTTGGTATAGCAGAAATCAGCCCTCATCTGGCTTAGGGTGCTAGCCGACTTTTGATGATGGATGGTGCCTTGGCCGCGTTTTTGCGCTTTTTCCGTATTTTGCCGCTTTTAATGGCCCTTGCGGGCCTGTGGCTTGTTGCTGCGCCAGCAAGGGCCGAGGATCTGCATCCCCCGACGGGCGATGTGGTCCTGATCGTTTCGGGCGCGATCGGGCTGACCAATGTGGCCGGCGAGGCGCATCTTGACCGCGCGATGCTGGAAGAGATCGGTCTGGAACAATTTGCCACGACAACGCTGTGGACTGACGGCCCGCAGGTGTTTGAAGGTGTCTCGTTGCATCGGTTGATGGAACATCTGCGCGCGCAGGGCCATACGCTGAGGGTTGAGGCGCTGAACGATTACGAGATCGAGATCCCGGCAAGCGAGGTGGAAAAGGGCGGTCCGCTCTTGGCGATGCGGGTGAACGGGGTCAGTCTGTCACCGCGTGACAAGGGCCCGATCTGGATGGTTTTTCCCTATGATTCCGATGCCCGCTTCCGCACGGATCTGACCTATGCCCGGTCGGTCTGGCAATTGGGCCGGATCGAGATATTGCCCTGATCCCTCGCCTTGCCCGGGCCTGATGGGCCAAGCGGATGGCTTGCACCCGGGCGTGCGGGGGCCATATTGGCACAAAGGCGGGGGCGGCCCCGTCCTTGCGACAAGCCCCTATACCCCCGAGGCGAGATGAACGGTTCCGATCCCCTTTCGTGGTCCCCTGACGGGGGCTTTCGTTTTGACAATTCATGGGCGCGCGACCTGCCGGGCACCTTTGTCGCGCAAGCGCCAGACCCTGCGCCGGCGCCGGTGCTGGTGGTGTTGAACCGCGCGCTTGCGGCCGATCTGGGGCTGGACGCGGACAGCTTGGCTGCGCACCCCGAATGGTTTGCGGGCGGTGGCCTGCCGCCGGGCGCGGAAGCCGTGGCGCTGGCCTATGCCGGGCATCAGTTCGGGGGCTTTTCGCCGCAACTGGGGGATGGTCGGGCGCATCTGCTGGGCGAACATCTGGGGCCCGATGGGCGGCGTTGGGACATTCAGTTGAAAGGATCGGGCCGCACACCCTTTTCACGCGGGGGGGATGGCAAGGCGGTATTGGGGCCGATGCTGCGCGAATACCTGATTTCCGAGGCGATGGCCGCGCTGGCTGTGCCGACCACCCGGTCGCTTGCGGTGGCGCTGACGGGTGAGGATGTCTGGCGCGACAGCGGCCGCATGCCGGGGGCGGTGGTGGCGCGGGTGGCATCCAGCCATCTGCGTGTCGGCAGCTTCCAGTTCTGGTCGGCGCGGGGCGATACGCCCCAGCTTGCCCGGCTGGCAGACTATGCCATTGCCCGCCATGATCCTGATCTGGTGGGGCAGGGCGGGCGGATCCTCGCCTTTTTTGACAGGGTGGTGGCGCGGCAGGCGGCGCTGATCGCGCAGTGGATGGGCCTTGGCTTCGTTCATGGTGTGATGAACACCGACAACATGACGATTTCGGGTGAAACCATCGATTACGGCCCCTGTGCCTTCATGGAAGGCTATGCGCCGGGCACGGTGTTTTCCTCGATCGACCGGCAGGGGCGCTATGCCTTTGCCAACCAGCCCCTGATCCTTGGCTGGAACCTTGCCCGCCTGGCCGAGGCGCTGGTGCCGCTGATCCCGGGCGCGCGGGATGCGGTGGTGGACGATCTGAACGACAGGCTTTCGGCCATTGCGCCGCGCTACCATGACGAATGGCTGGCGGTGATGCGGGCAAAGCTGGGGTTGGACGGGGCAGAGCCGGGCGATGGCGCGCTGGTTGATGACCTGCTGGCCGCGATGGCAGGGGCGGACTGGACGCTGACCTTCCGCCGCCTTGCCGATGCGGCAGAGGGCGATCTGGCCCCGCTGAAGGGACTTTTTGCAGATTTTTCGGCGATGGAGGCGTGGTTGCCGCGTTGGCGGGCACGGCTTGCCCCGGGGGCGGCCCGGGCGATGCGGGCGCAAAATCCGGCCGTCATCCCGCGCAATCACATGGTGGAGGCCGCTCTGACGGCGGCAAATCAGGGCGACATGGCCCCCTTCCATGCGCTTCTGGCCGAAGTGACCGATCCTTTCGCAGACCGTCCGGGGCGCGAAGCCTTTACCCTGCCGGCCCCCATGGGCTTTGGCGATTACGTCACCTTCTGCGGGACGTGATTGACCACCGGCCGCCGGCGGGGCAGTCTTTGCCGATGAATCCGCGTTCCGATATTCACGACCGTTTGGCCACCGCCCTGCGCGAGGCGCGCAAGGCGCGTGGGCTTAGCCTTGACGCCGTGGCACGGCTATCGGGCGTCAGCCGAAGCATGGTCAGCCAGATCGAACGCGGCGAATCCTCGCCCACTGTGGCGACGCTGTGGAACCTGACGCAGGCCTTGCAGGTGGATTTCGCGGGTCTGCTGGAGGGCCGGCCCGCCCCGGCGATCGAAGTCACCCGCGCCTCGGCAGCGCCGGTGATGCAGCGCCCCGGCGGGGTCAGCATCCGCATTCTTTCGCCGGCCGAAACCGTGGGCGAGCATGAGGTTTACGAGCTGAGCTTTCCGGCCGGTGCCGCGCTGGTATCTGATCCGCATGCGCCCGGGTGCCGTGAACACCTGACGGTCCTGTCGGGGCGGCTGAAACTGCGGTCGGGCGAGGCCGAGGAAAAGCTGACCGCCGGCGATGTGGCACGCTATGCGGCAGACCTTCCCCATGCGATCAGTGCCGAAGGGGGGCCGGCCCGGGCCATCCTGATCGTTCAGGGAAGCTGATCGCGGCAGGAAATTTCCGATATGACGGATTAAAATCCGTCATCTTGACGTTCACTGATGTCTTTGTTCCATTCGGTGCGAACACCCCAGTAACTGTAGACGTGTGTGTTGATACCCA
>JALQTL010000411.1 GCA_023260935.1 Paracoccaceae bacterium | reverse complement strand
CATTATATAAGATATATACCTATGTATACCTATAATACTGACTAACGAGGTAACGTGAGTGGTGATTGAGTTCCTCCCAAAAGAAGAAGAAGAAGGAACATGGCTCGGGAGTTTGACGTTGTCTTGTTCGGTGCGATAGTCCATGCCCCCGACGCAAGAGGCAAGATGCGCCCCCGCCGGGCCATAAAGCCAGTCAAACTCGCGCTTTACCTGAAGCGCCAGTTCGCGCGTGGGCGCCACGATCAGGGCAATCGGCTTGCCAGCGAACAGCAGGTGATCCTGCCCGTTCAGCACCTCGGGCGCGATGGCAAGGCCAAAGGCCACCGTCTTGCCCGATCCGGTCTGCGCCGATACCAGCAGATCGCGGCCTTCCAGCCCGTCAGCCAGAACAGCCGTCTGCACGGCCGTCAGGGCCTGATAACCCTTGTCAGCCAAAGCCTGCGCCAAAGGCGCGGCCAGTTTCATGTCTTCCATCGATGTATTCCCAAAGGGGGCGCCATTGCGCCGGTAAAGCCAAACGGCACCACCCATCCCCTTTGCCGGGCCCCCTCGCCCAGACCGCGGAATCTCGCGCCGTATCGGGGCCGCATAAAGCAAAGGGGCCGGTCTGTATAGGGGCCATGGCTTTCACGGCGCGCAATCGCCTTGTTCCAATTTTCTGAAACCCCGGCATTTCGATTGCCGGCGGATCAGCCTGCCCCGACAACAACCGCATCTGCCTGTGGGGGGATTGCATGTCGGGACCGGAATTTATCAAACGCGCCACCTCGCATATCATCGAGGCGGATCGCAGCCTTACCGACACTGTGGCGCGGCTTCTGGCCGATCTGGAGCGTGAAGGCGAGGCGGCCGCCAACCGGATGGCCCGTACTCTGGACAAGTGGGAAGGCGACGTTATCGTTCCGCCCGAGGCGATTGCCCGGGCCCATGCCCGCGTGCCCCAGCAGTTGAAGGACGATATCGCCTGGGCGCATGAGAACATCCACCGCTTCGCCACGGCGCAGCGCGAGTCGATCCGCGAGACAGAGGTAGAGTTGCGGCCCGGTCTTTTCGCCGGTCAGAGGCTGATCCCGGTGCAAGCGGCGGGGTGCTATGTTCCGGGCGGGCGGTATTCCCATATCGCCAGCGCGATGATGACGGTGACCACGGCCAAGGTTGCCGGGGTTCCGCAT
Organism: Paracoccaceae bacterium; assembly: GCA_023260935.1. GTDB lineage: Bacteria > Pseudomonadota > Alphaproteobacteria > Rhodobacterales > Rhodobacteraceae > Pseudotabrizicola. The sequence continues at coordinate 2,012 of JALQTL010000411.1, read as the reverse complement.
GTGGCGGCCGTCTCGCCTCCCCGGGCCGATGCCCCCGCAGGCGTGCCCGATGCCATCCTTTACACGCTTGATCTGTGCGGGGCCGACAGGATTTTGGCCCTTGGCGGGGTGCAGGGGGTTGCGGCCATGGCTTATGGCCTTTTCGGCCTGCCAAAGGCGGATATTCTGGTGGGCCCTGGAAATCAGTATGTGGCCGAGGCAAAGCGGCTTCTCTACGGTGCGGTCGGCATCGATATGGTGGCCGGCCCGACCGACAGCCTGATCGTGGCCGATGCCAGCGCAGACCCGCAGGTGGTGGCCTGGGATCTGATCGGCCAAGCCGAACACGGCGCCAATTCACCGGTCTGGCTGATCACGGATGCGCCGGACCTTGCCCGCGAAGTGGCCCGTCTGGCCCCCTTGTGTGCCGATACGCTTCCCGAACCCAACCGCAGTGCGGCGCGCGCTTCGTGGGAAGGGCTGGGAGAGATCATTCTTTGCGCCGACCGCGAGGAAATGGCCATGCAGGCCGACCGGATCGCCCCCGAACATCTGCATGTGCAGGCAGCGGATCTGGAGTGGTGGAAGCAGCGTCTGCGCGCCTATGGGTCGCTTTTCTTGGGCGAGGAGGCAACCGTGGCCTTTGGCGACAAGGCCGCCGGCACCAACCATGTGCTGCCTACGAGCGGGGCCGCGCGCTATACCGGCGGGCTTTCGGTGCACAAGTTCCTGAAAACCGTCACATGGCAAAGGGTGGATGCCCGCGCCCTGCCGCGCCTTGCGGCAGTCACCGCCAGCATCAGCCGTTTCGAGGGCATGGAAGGCCATGCCCGCACCGCCGACATCCGGCTTGAAAAATTCGTCCGATAGTCGCTTTCTTCTGTCGGCAAACAAAGGAAATCCAATGCAGCTTTCACGCTTTCCCCGAATCCGCCTTGGTCATCTGCCCACGCCGCTGGAACCGATGCCGCGCCTTTCGGCCCTGCTGGGGGGGCCGGAAATCTGGATCAAGCGCGATGATTGCACCGGCCTGTCGACAGGAGGCAACAAGACGCGCAAGCTGGAATTCCTGATGGCCGAGGCACTGGCCCAGGGCGCCGACATGGTGCTGACCCAAGGCGCCACGCAATCGAACCACGCCCGCCAGACAGCCGCGGCGGCGGCCAAGCTGGGCCTTGATTGCCATATCATTCTGGAAGACCGCACCGGCTATAACGAACCGAACTACCGCAGCAATGGCAACGTGCTTCTGGATGTGCTGCACGGGGCCACCATCGAACACCGCGAGCCGGGGCTGGACATGAATGCCGAGCTTCTGGCCGTGGCCGAAGGTTTTCGCGCCCGGGGGCGCAAGCCCTATGCCATTCCCGGGGGCGGGTCGAATCCCACCGGGGCGCTGGGCTATGTCAACTGTGCGCTGGAACTTCTGGGGCAGATGGCGGACCGCGGGCTGGTCTTTGACCACATGGTCACGGCCACCGGATCGGCGGGCACGCATGCCGGGCTGATCGTGGGGCTGAAGGCGCTGAACGCGCAACTGCCGCTGCTGGGCATCGGGGTGCGCGCCCCAAAGGAAACGCAAGAGGCCAATGTCTTCAGACTGGCACAGGCGACCGAGGAAAAGCTGGGCGTGCAAGGCGCGGTCAGCCGCGAAGACGTGGTGGCCAACTGCGATTACATCGGTCAGGGATATGGCATCCCGGCCGAAAGCACGCTGGAAGCCATCGATATCTTCGCCCGGCAGGAAGCCATCCTGCTGGACCCGGTCTATTCCGGCAAGGGGGCGGCGGGTTTGATCGATCTGATCCGCAAGGGCCATTTCAAGAAGGGGCAGCGCGTGGTCTTCCTGCATACGGGCGGGGCCATCGGACTGACGGGCTATACCCATGTGCTGCCGAAACCATGAAACCCGTCGGCATTCTGGGCGGGATGGGGCCGGAGGCGACCATCCTGCTGATGCAAAAGGTTCTGGGCGCGGTCGCGGCGAAGGATGATGCCGACCATATCCCGCTGATCGTGCACCAGAACCCGCA
>JALQTL010000269.1 GCA_023260935.1 Paracoccaceae bacterium | reverse complement strand
ATTCTGCCCAGTGGCGGCCATGCCGTAGCACTTTCCCATGTCGCCCCCCGCCGCGGCGGGCGAGGCGAAATGAGACACGAAGGCGGCCGCAATCGCTTCGGCCACGGCAAGGTTCTTTACCGGGATCGTCATGGGATCATTCCTTTGGCTGCAATTCCACCGTTGCGATAAAGACTGCCTGCCGGCAGGGGATGGCGGCGCAAAGTCACATGATCTTGGGGGAAATTCGACTTGCCCCCTGTAACGCTGACGGTCGGCGCTGCCGCGACGATCAACAGCTGCTTGCAGGGGGGGGCTGCCGGGAAAATCGGCAAACCCTTTCCTGTTTTCAGATGCTTGGCCTCAGGCCAGATCGGGCGGTGTGGCTTCGGCCGCCAGTTCCTTGACGATCTGGTCCAGAGAAACGGTCCGGGTTTGTGTTTCCCCCAGCCGGCGCACTGAAACAGTGCGCTCTTCCACCTCTTTCATCCCGATCGCCAGAATGACCGGAACCTTGCCCACCGAATGCTCGCGCACCTTGTAGTTGATCTTCTCATTGCGCATGTCGGCTTCGGCCCGCACCCCTGCAAGGGTCAGTGCGGTCACGATCTCTTCCACAAACGGATCGGCATCGGACACGATCGAGGCGACGACAACCTGCCGCGGCGCCAGCCAGAACGGCAGTTTGCCCGCGTGGCTTTCAATCAGGATACCGATGAAGCGTTCAAAAGACCCCAGCGTTGCGCGGTGCAGCATGACGGGGCGATGCTTGCCACCGTCTTCGCCGATATAGGACGCATCCAGCCGCTCGGGCAGCACGAAATCCACCTGATGCGTCCCGCATTGCCAATCACGGCCGATGGCATCGGTCAGCACGAATTCCAGCTTTGGCCCATAGAACGCACCTTCGCCGGGGTTGATCGTATAGTCGTAGCCTGCAGCCTTGGTCGCATTGGCAAGGGCGGCTTCGGCCTTGTCCCAGACCTCATCCGTTCCGGCCCGCTGCTCTGGCCTTGTCGAGAACTTGATCTTGAACTGCTCGAACCCAAGATCGCGATACACCGCGCTGAGGAATTCGATGAAGCGTTTGGTTTCGCTTTCGATCTGGTCCTCGCGGCAGAAGAGATGCGCGTCATCTTGCGTGAATCCGCGCACCCGCATGATCCCGTGCAGCGCGCCAGAGGGTTCGTAACGGTTGCAAGACCCGAATTCGGCCATGCGCAGCGGCAGGTCACGATAGGATTTCAGGCCCACGTTGAAGATCTGCACATGGCAGGGGCAGTTCATCGGCTTCAGGGCGTTCACCGTCTTTTCACGGGCGTGGTCTTCGTCCACTTCCACGATGAACATGTTGTCCTGATAGTTGGCCCAGTGGCCCGACTTTTCCCACAGCACGCGGTTCACTACCTGCGGCGTGTTCACCTCGACATACCCGCCGCGCTTTTGCTGGCGGCGCATGTAATCTTGCAGCGTGGTGTAGATTGTCCAGCCGTTCGGGTGCCAGAAGATCTGGCCCGGGGCTTCTTCCTGCATGTGGAACAGATCCATCTCGCGGCCCAGCTTGCGGTGGTCGCGTTTCGCGGCTTCTTCCAGCATGGTCATGTGGGCCTTCAGATCCTCGCGGTTCTTGAAGGCCACGCCGTAGATGCGCTGCAACTGCGGCCGCGAGGCATCGCCCAGCCAATAGGCCCCGGCCACATGGGTCAGCTTGAAGGCATCGGCAGGCACTTGGCCTGTGTGTTGCAGATGCGGGCCGCGACACAGATCCTGCCAGTCGCCATGCCAGTACATCCGCAGGTCTTCGCCTTCGGGAATGCGGTTGATCAGTTCGATCTTGAAGGGTTCGCCGCGGTCTTCGTAATAGGCAATCGCCCGGGCGCGATCCCAGACTTCGGTTTTCACGGCATCGCGGGCGTTGATGATGTGCTTCATCTTCGCTTCGATCTGGCCCAGATCTTCGGGCGTGAACGGCTCTGCCCGGTCAAAATCATAGAACCAGCCGTAATCGCGCACCGGGCCGATCGTCACCTTCACATCGGGCCAGATTTCCTGCACCGCGCGGGCCATGATATGCGCCAGATCGTGACGGATCAGTTCCAGCGCGGCGGCATCATCCTTCATCGTGTTGATGGCGATTTTCGCATCCGACTGGATCGGCCATTGCAGATCCCAATGCGCGCCGTTCACCTGCGCCGAAATCGCGGCCTTGGCCAGGGATGGCGCGATGGAGGCGGCCACCTCGG
>JALQTL010000267.1 GCA_023260935.1 Paracoccaceae bacterium | reverse complement strand
TGATCGCGTCGAAATCATCGCCCAGAACCTCGGTCGCCGGGATAACCGGGACACCCGCCCCTTTGCCGAGGTGGGGGTAACCGTCGACGACATCGCCAAGCGCCTGATCGACAACGGTTTCCATGCGCCCACGATGAGCTGGCCGGTATCTGGCACGCTGATGGTGGAACCGACGGAGTCCGAGACAAAGGCCGAGATCGACCGTTTCATCACCGCGCTTCTGGCCATTCGTGCCGAGATCCGCGATGTGGAAACCGGGCAGATCGCGGCCACGGACAGCCCGCTGCATCACGCGCCCCATACGGTGAATGATCTGGTGGCCGACTGGGACCGCAAATACAGCCGCGAACAGGGGTGCTTCCCGCCTGGGTCCTTCCGGGTGGACAAGTATTGGCCCCCCGTCGGCCGCGTCGACAACGTCTTTGGCGACCGGAACCTGATCTGCATCTGCCCGCCTGTCGAAAGCTATGCCGAAGCGGCGGAATAGCGGCACTTGATCTGCCGCAAGGGCAGGGCGCGCAAGACATGCTTTCCTTTCCCGGCGAACAGACCGGGAAAGGACACGCCATGATCGAAATCAGCCCTTCCAAAGTCGTGCAGGTCATCTTCCTGCACCGTGAAGGCCCAAGTGCCGATGATCAGTTGCAGGCTTTCATCGAAGACCTCAATGATGATGAAAAGGCGCATCTGACAGGGATCGCCTGGGTCGGGCGCGGATCGTTCGAGCCCGAGGATTACGCCGATGCGGTTGCCACCGCGCGGAACGAGGCGACAACGCCGACAGCCGATTACCTGATGGGCATGCCGCATCTGGCAGAAAATCTGGAAGCGGGGCTGGAGGCGCTTGGAGTGGATGTCTCGGGCGAGGAAGAGGATCTTCTCTAGCACCTTGACGCGCGGATCGGGGCTTCCAATATATTCTCAAGTTGGAATATGGGGGACGTGATGACCGAAACGGCACGACTTGTCTGCACGACCTGTGGTCAGCGCAATCGGGTTCCGCTGGACCGTCTGGCGGAAAGCCCGAAATGTGGCACCTGCGGCGACGCCCTTGTCGGCAAGGCAGTCAGGGAACTGGATGCCGCCACCCATGACAAGGCCACGCAGGGCGATGACCTGCCGCTTCTGGTGGATTACTGGGCGCCATGGTGCGGTCCTTGCCGGATGATGGCGCCGGAATTTGCCAAGGCGGCAGCCGAGCTTGCGCCCCGCATCCGGCTGGCCAAACTGAACACCGAAGACCACCCTGCCGTATCGCAGCGGGCCGGAATCCGAGGGATTCCCGCGCTGGTGCTGTATCATCGCGGCAAGGAACTGGGGCGCCTGGCCGGTGCCCGGCCCGCGGCGGACATCGTGGCCTTCGTGCGATCGAAGACCGCCGCTTCGGCCCGGTAATCGGCCTGCGGCTGGCAGCTTTCGGCCAGCTTGACAATCGGTGGCGCGTCAGCCACAAGTCCGGCGACTGGGGCAGTAGCTCAGTTGGGAGAGCGCGTCGTTCGCAATGACGAGGTCAGGGGTTCGATCCCCCTCTGCTCCACCAGTCACCCCCCCTCATTACCCTTGGAATCAAACCATCGCAGGCTGGGTGCAGCGTTACGCGGTAGTGTGCCCCGCGCCGACGCAAAGCAGAAAGCCCGCTTGCGCGGGCTTTGGGTCTGGCGATTTATTGGGAAGATTTTGGTGGAGCCGAGGGGAATCGAACCCCTGACCTCTTGAATGCCATTCAAGCGCTCTCCCAACTGAGCTACGGCCCCACCGGAGGTTGGAAGCGTTTCCGCTTCGCTGGGCGGTGTTTAGGCGAGGGCGCGGGGGGGTGCAAGAGGAAATCTGCACCAAAAATCCGCGCCGCTCCAGAATTGTCAGGTTTCTTCGTCGTCGCCTGCGACGTCTGCCAGATCGTCCAGCGAAACGTTGTCGTCGGCATCGTCTTCCAGCAGATCATCGTCCAGATCCGCGTCTTCGCTGCCGCTTTCGATCAGATCATCATCGGCTTCCAGATCGTCTACCAGCAGTTCATCGTCCTTTTCGGGGACAGGGCGGCTGATGACCGAAGCGGCCATCTTGCGGCGCGCGGATTCGATATCCACGACCTCGCCCGTATAGGGGCTGACGATCGGGGTGCGGTTCAGGTCATAGAAGCGTTTTCCCGTGGTCGGGCAAACACGCTTCGTACCCCATTCTTCCTTGGGCATGTCGTTTCCCTTAAGGCTGCGGAGAGTTCCAAGACGGGTTCGCTTGCCACAAGGGCAAGCGGGTGTCAAAGGCTTTTGGCCCCATTGCGGCCATTGCCAAGGTGGCTATTGTGCTTTTGTAGATCAAGAGGCCCGAATGCCTGTTCTTCCCGGTTCACCCCCGATCGAAATCGCACTGCGCCGGTCTGCCCGGGCGCGGCGATTTTCCCTTCGGGTATCGCGACTTGACGGGCGGGTGACGCTGTCGATGCCGCTGCGCGCGCGTGAGGCAGAGGCGCTGCGTTTTGCCGCCGAACAGGCGGAATGGATTCGCTCCACCCTTGCCGGCATGCCCCGGTTTCGCGCGGTTACCCTGGGCGATGTGGTCCCGGTCGAAGGCCGGCGGCTGATGCTTCTTTCCACCCCGGGGCGGTCTGTCCGGATCGAGGACGAATCATTGCTGGTGCCGGGCGATCCGCGGCAGGCCGCGGCCCGGGTGGCGGCTTTCCTGAAGGTGCTGGCGCGCGACAGGCTGGCGCGGGCTTGTGACCGCCATGCCGCCGGGCTGGGGCGCCCCTACAGCCGCCTGACGCTGCGCGACACGCGGTCGCGGTGGGGGTCTTGCGCGCATGACGGGGCGCTGATGTTTTCCTGGCGGCTGATCATGGCGCCCCCATCGGTGCTGGATTACGTTGCCGCGCATGAGGTGGCCCATCTGGCGGAAATGAACCACTCGCCCGCTTTTTGGCGCGTGGTCGAAACGCTTTATCCCCGGTGGAAGCCGCAACGGGCCTGGCTGCATGAACATGGTCAGGCGCTGCATTCCTATCGTTTCGAAGCGGCTGGCGATGACGAGGATTGACCGCCGGGCGGTTCCGATGTTTCGCTGTTTGCCATGCCGATGACCCCGCGCCTGACAGACCCGAACGCCGCCGCCCATGAAAGGCTGTATCGCAGCCTGCGCCAGCAGGTGATCCATGGAGAGGTGGCCCCCGGTCAGGCCATGACGCTGCGGGGCCTTGCCAAGGAATATGGCGTGTCGATGACCCCCGCGCGTGAGGCGATCCGCCGGCTGGTGGCGGAAGGCGCGCTGACGATCTCGTCCTCGGGTCGGGTGTCGACCCCGGAGCTGAGCCCCGAGCGGATCGAGGAACTGGCTGCGATTCGGGCCTTGCTGGAACCGGAGCTGGCGGCGCGGGCCTTGCCGCGGGCGCATTTCGCGCTGATTGACAGGCTGGCCGCCATCAATGCGCTGAATGCCGAGGCGGTGCTGAAGCAGGATGCCGTTGCCTATGTGCGGACCAATCTGGAATTCCACCGCACACTTTACCTGCGGGCGCAGGCGCCCGCGATGCTGGCCATGTGTGAGACGGTCTGGTTGCAACTGGGGCCCACGATGCGGGCGCTGTATTCACGCCTGCGCCGCAAGGAGCCGCCACAGCACCACCGCATGATCCTTGCCGCACTTCGGGCAGGCGACGAGCCTGCGCTGCGGCTGGCAGTGCGGACGGATGTGACCCAAGGGCTGCGGCATCTGGCCGGATAAGGCCAGTCTTTCCCCGGAAGGCTGCAAGGGGGCCGTTGGCCCCCTTTGATTTCAATAGCTTAGCTGTGGATAGGGCCGTCCCCGCAGGCGAGGGCGGCTTCGCGCACGGCTTCGCTATATGTGGGGTGCGCGTGGCATGTCAGCGCAAGATCTTGGGCCGATGCGCCGAATTCCATGGCCACGCAAACCTCATGAATCAGATCGCCGGCTGCGGGGCCGATGATATGGCAGCCAAGGATGCGGTCGGTTTCCTTGTCGGCCAGCAGCTTCACAAAGCCATCCGCCTGAAACACCGCCTTGGCGCGACCGTTGCCCATGAAGCTGAACTTGCCCACCTTGTAGGCGCGGCCCTGTTCTTTCAGCTGTTCTTCGGTTGCCCCCACGGATGCCACTTCGGGCGTCGTGTATACCACGCCGGGGATTACCCCGTAGTTAACATGGCCATGCTTGCCGGCCATCACCTCGGCCACGGCCATGCCTTCATCTTCGGCCTTGTGGGCCAGCATCGGGCCGACGATGGCATCGCCGATGGCATACAAGCCCTTGATATTGGTCTGGAAATGGTCATCGGTCTTGATCTGGCCGCGCGGCAGCATTTCAACCCCCAGATCCGCCAGACCCAGCCCATCGGTATAGGGTTTGCGGCCGGTGGCAACCAGAACCACATCCGCGTCAAGCGTGTGTTCGCTGTCATCCTTGCGCAGCTTGTAGGTGACTTTCGCGCCATTCTTGCCCGCCTCGGCGCCCTGAACGGCCGCGCCCAGAACGAATTTAAGGCCCTGTTTGGCAAGGATTTTCTGGAAGGACTTGGCCACTTCGGCATCCATGCCGGGGGTGATGGCGTCAAGGTATTCGATCACGGTCACCTGCGTGCCCAGACGGGCATAGACCGAGCCCATTTCAAGGCCGATGACGCCGGCACCGATGACGACCATGGAATTCGGTACCTTCGGCAGTGCCAAAGCGCCGGTGGAGGTGACGATTACCGTTTCGTCCACGGTGACGTTCGGCAGGCTGGACGGTTCGGAACCCGTTGCAATCACAATGTTTTTTGCGGTGTGAACCTCATCCCCCACCTTGACCTGACCGGGCGCGGGGATGGAGCCCCAGCCTTTCAGCCATGTCACCTTGTTCTTCTTGAACAGGAATTCGATGCCCTTGGTGTTGCCATCGATCACGCCCTGTTTGTAGGCCTGCATCTTGGCCCAATCAACCTTGGGCGAAGCGCCCATGAGGCCCATTTTTTCAAAGTTTTCATGGACTTCGTGAAGGTGATGGGTGGCGTTCAGCAGCGCCTTGGACGGGATGCAGCCCACGTTCAGGCAGGTGCCGCCAAGGCTGTCGCGGCCTTCGACGCAGGCTGTTTTCAGCCCCAGTTGGGCGCAGCGGATGGCGCAGACATAGCCGCCGGGGCCGCCGCCGATGATGATGACGTCAAACTCTGCCATGGGTCGGTTTCCTTCGAATCTTTTGTCTTCTTTGCGTCTTCCTTTTGTCTTCCATCCGTGAAGACAAAAGGTGGCGGGCGGGTGTCAGATCAGGGCGGCCACCAGCATGGTGAGCGTGGCGAAAAAGCCAAGCCCCCAGATGGCGGACCGCCAGGGCGAAAGGCCAAGGGCATAGGCCGGAACATAAAGGATGCGGGCCGCAAGGAACACCCAAGCGGCGGTTTGCGTGACCGGCGTGGACTGGTTCGACAGCGTGACGACCACGACGGCAAGGGTAAAGAGGATCAGCCCTTCGAAGTGGTTGTTCATCGCCCGCTGCAACCGGCCCGTCAGGGTGGAAAGCGGCTGGTTCGGCGGCTTGTCCCGGGGGCCCGAGGTGTAGCGGGTGCCAAGCTCAAGGTTCGCAGGCACGGCGAAGAGAATGAACTGCACCATCTGGAGAAGGCCGCAAAGGGTGAGGGCGGTGAGTTCGGGGGTCATTCTTCCGTCCCGGACTTTTCTACGGCTTCAAGGTTTTCAGGAAGCCTCATACGATCTGCGAGATTTCCCTTCCAGAATGAAGGGTCTTCATCCACAGCGGGAGTTTCGAGTCCCCTTAGGATTTCGCTCGGGTTCGGCCCATTTTCAACAATGTGCCGCAAAAGCACTGGTCTTAGGTTTCTAGTCCGAGCAACCTTTTCGGCAGTTTCCGGCCCCATTGTGCGGCTCATGTAGACCAATGAGCTTTGCAAAGCGTCAATGTCGTTTTCTATTTTCTGGAAAGTTATGGATAAACGCCCCAGTCGGGCGTTTATCATTTTAGTGCGGCGGTCGATCCTTTGAACAAGAATTCCAACTGCTGCCAAAGCAACAAGAATGGCCCCAACCGCCCAAGGATCTCCCGCTTCGAGCATCACAGATCCATCAACAACCGGCGCGGGTCTTCCAGCGCTTCCTTGACGCGG
>JALQTL010000236.1 GCA_023260935.1 Paracoccaceae bacterium | reverse complement strand
GCCATTGCAGAGGCGATTGCCGAGGCAGGGGCGACCAGCATCCGCGACATGGGCAAGGTCATGGCGGTGCTGAAGGGCAAGCATACCGGGCAGATGGATTTCGGCGCGGTCGGCCCCATGGTCAAGGCACGGCTGAGCTGATCCGGGCCAGATCCTGACAAAAGGTTAACGCATTTCGGGGCGGGGACGAATCGGTTCCCGCCCTTTTTGCGCATCATCTTGATTTTGAACGTTAACCATCTGAAATCGGCGCGGGAGGGCAGGTCTTCTTTCCGTCTTCCTTGCGTCTTCCTTTTGTCTTGCCCTTTGCCCCCTTTTGGCCGGCCCGGCCGGGGGTTAAGGCGGCGCGCGGTCGTTGCGGGGCGTGGCGGGGCAGGGTCAGTTCAGGCGGGCCATTTCGCGCGCCAGTTCATCGCGCAGGGCGACCCGTTCTTCCTCGGAGAGGAAGGAGCCCAGCTCCACTTCACGCGGGCCACCCTGAAGGGTGACGTAATTCGGCACCGGGCCGCGGGTGGGGTGCAGGATCACCCGCACCCAATGCGGATTGGCCTGCCATTCGGCATGGGCCTTGCGCGGGCCGCGCCGGGTGAGCGTGACAAGGGCGGGGGTGAGGGTCAGCTCTTCGAGGATCTCGCCATCGCGGTAACTGCGCTGCAAGCCCCACCAGACCCCGGCCACCGCCAGAATCAGAAAGGGCAGCAGCCCCCAGAGGACGGGCGAGCCGATGACCGCCAGCAGCGGCACGGCGATCAGCGCCGCCGTGGCCCCGATGAAGATCACAAAGCCCTGTCGCGGCAGGGACCGGTGCGGCCAGAGTTGCAGGCGGCGGGTTTCACCTTCGGGGGGAAGCCAGTGATAGGGCATGGGTCGGCTCTGGTTCCTGTTGCGCGAGGGCAAGGGTAGGGCAGGCGCAAGGCTTGCCAAGGGGGGCTGGGGCGGTGGCCTGCAAGGCGGCCCCTGTCAGCCGGTGCAGCTGACCCGCACCTCATACAGGCGGTAGAGGAAATCCTCGGCGATCCGTTCGGCGCCGATGGGGCGCGTGGCCTGAACCCGGTGCCGGCCGCCGGGGCAGACGGTGGCGGCCTCGGCCGTGATGCGGGTGCTGAAATCCTCGGCTCGGGGGTCTTCCAGCGTGTAGTGGCGTTCGACCGTGAGGGTGAAGACTTCCGGCTCTGGCGTGCCTGCCGGGGGCGGCTGGTCCTCGGGCGGGAGGGGGCGGTCACAGGCGGCCAGAAGGCCGGTGCCCAGAAGCAGGGCGAGGGTCACGGCACGGGACGGGCGGGCTGTCATCATCGGGTGTCCGGTCAAGGTGGCGGCGGTAACTGGGGAAAGGGGGGCGTCTGGCGCAGGGGCGTGCCCTGCGGATCGGCCCCCGGAAATCAAAAGGCCCCGGATCCTGCCCGGGGCCTTCTGTCTGTCTGCGTCAGGCCCTGCCTTAGTGGGCGTGGCTCTTGTCCCAGTCGGACTGCTTGGGCAGCTGTTCGAACGTGTGTTCGGGCGGCGGCGAGGGCAGGGTCCATTCCAGGGTATCGGCGTATTCGTTCCAGTAGTTATCCTCGGTCACGCGCTTGCCGGCCTTCAGGGTGTAGAAGACCACACCGATGAAGAAGACGAAGGACGCAAAGGAGATGAACGCACCGAGCGACGAGAACCAGTTCCAGTAAGCGAAGGCTTCCGGGTAGTCGATGTAGCGGCGCGGCATGCCCTGACGGCCCAGGAAGTGCTGGGGGAAGAAGGTCAGGTTGGAGCCGATGAACATCATCCAGAAGTGCAGCTTGCCGGCCCATTCGGGATACTGGCGGCCCGACATCTTGCCCATCCAGTAGTAGATGCCGGCGAAGATGCCGAAGACGGCGCCCAGCGACATCACATAGTGGAAGTGAGCCACGACGTAATAGGTGTCATGGTAGGCACGGTCCACGCCGGCCTGGCTGAGGACGATGCCGGTCACGCCGCCGACGGTGAAGAGGAACAGGAAGCCGAAGGCCCAGAGCATCGGCGTCTTGAACTCGATCGAGCCGCCCCACATGGTGGCGATCCACGAGAAGATCTTGATGCCGGTGGGCCTGCTGATTTGGGTAATGATCGTCCCGATGCTGGTCAAGATCGACTTCGGGGCGCTGCACCAGGTCAAAGAGCATTGGCGCGGCATCGGCGTCACGCTGTTCGTGAATTGGGCCGTCAAGCCATTCTCGATGGCCCTGCTGGGGTGGCTGTTCATCCGACAAGTGTTCGCTCCGTTCCTGCCGGCCGATCAACTGGACAGCTACATCGCGGGCTTGATCTTGCTGGCCGCCGCGCCCTGCACGGGAATGGTGTTCGTGTGGAGCCGCCTTACCAACGGCG
>JALQTL010000199.1 GCA_023260935.1 Paracoccaceae bacterium | reverse complement strand
TGATATCCTCGCCATCCATCATCACGCGCCCGCTGGTGGGCGGCAGGCGCCCCGCGATCACGTTGAACAATGTGGTCTTGCCCGCGCCATTCGGCCCGATCAGCCCGGTGATCGACCGCGTGGCGATCTTCAGCGAGGCCCCGTCGACGGCCCGGAAGCCGCCGAAATGGCGGTGGAGGTCATGAACCTCGATCATCGAACGCTTCCCCTGTCTGCCTTTGCCTTGCCCTTAGGGCCAAGACCCCGGGCGGCGCGGCTTATTAATGGAACTGCGGCCCGGGTCAACACACCGGGCCGCAATCTGGTCTTGTTTCAGGTGCCGATCAACGGAACTTGACGGTTTCGTACTTGCCGCCCTTGATCTCGAACTCGCGGTAACGGCCGCCTGCTTCGCCCGGCCCGATCAGTTCCACGGCCGACGCACCTTCATAGTCGATGTCCTGACCGGCCTTGATCAGCTCAAGCGCCTTGGCCAGTTCGCCGGGCTGGATCTTTTCGCCCGGGGCATTGGCCACATCCAGCACCTTGTCCTTGTAGACCTTCGGATCGGTCGATCCGGCGGCTTCCATGGCCAGCATGATCAGCGCGGCGGCGTCATAGCTTTCCATCGCATAGGGCGAGGTGGCGTCAAAGCCGTTGGCCTTGCCCATTTCCACCATCGTGGCCGCGCCGGGGCTGTCCGATTGTGCCACCTGGCCATAAGAGCCGTCCAGTGCCGGGCCGATCGCGGCGGGCAGGTTGTCGCCGACCATGCCGCCCGGCAGGCCGAAGGTGGTGAAGGCACCGGTGTCCAGCGAGGCCTGGATGATGCCCTTGCCGCCCTGATCCAGATAGCCCGCCACGACCAGAAGGTCGCCACCGGCAGCGGCCAGGGCCGCAACTTCCGCCGAATAGTCGGCCTTGCCGTCTTCATGGCTGGCGTTGATCGTCACCACGCCACCCTTGGCGATGAAGTTGTTGGCGATGGCTTCCGAAAGGCCCTTGCCGAAATCGTTGTTGGTATAGGTCAGCGCGATCGACTTGACACCCTTTTCGATCAGGATGTCGGACATCACCTCACCTTCGCGCGCATCCGACGGGGCGGTGCGGAAGAACAGGCCGTCATCCTCGGCGGTGGTCAGCGCGGGCGAGGTGGCCGAGGGCGAGATCATGACGATCCCGTTCGGGCGTGCCACGTTCTGAAGCACAGCCCCCGTGACGCCCGAACAGTCGGCGCCGATGATGCCCTTCACGCCTTCGGCGGTGACAAGGCGTTCGCCGGCCGCGGTGGCGGCGGCGCTGTCGATGCAGGTCGAGTCTGCCCGAACCGACGACACCTGGCCCCCCAGAATGCCGCCCGCGGCGTTCACTTCCGACATCGCCAGTTCGGCCGCGGCCGACATATGCGCGGTCAGCGATTCAATCGGCCCGGTGAAGCCGATCAGAATCCCCAGCTTGATGTCTTCGGCCGACGCGGCCCCCGCAATCGCGGTTGCGGCGACCGAGGCCAGAAGCAGCTTTTTCATGTTGTGTCTCCCATGTTGGATCTTTGTCCTGAGGCGAAGGTAAAGGGCACCTTTGGAAAAGAAAAGCACCTTCGCATGCGAATTCCTGCCGGCTTGCGCGCCCGGTCACTTCTGCGCGAGAGGTCTTTTTCCGCAGCCGCCCTGACCCAAGCTTGCCTTCAGCGCGGCAAGGGTTGCCCTTGGGCAGTCCGGCGCCGCACAGAAAGCCGAAAATGGGCAAGCCGGGGGGAAAGGCGATGATGAAAAGCTTTGTGCGCGGTCTGGCGGGGGGCGCCCTGCTGTTTCCGGGGCTGGCCTTTGGCGACAGCACGGTTGCCACCTCGGCCGGGCCGATGCGGATCGAACAGGTGGCCTCGGGCCTTGATGAACCCTGGGCCGTTGATTTTCTGCCCGGCGGCGGGTTTGTGGTGACGGAACGTGACGGCCGGCTGCTGCTGGCCGGGGATGGCGTCGATCTGGCACCCCTGACCGGCGTGCCCCCGGTCTTTGCGCAGGGGCAGGGCGGGTTGCTGGATGTGATGATCCCGGCCGATTTTGCGCAAAGCCGCCGGGTCTGGGTCAGCTATGCGATGCCCGTGGGCACGGGCGGGGCCACGGCGGCGGGCTTTGGCCGGCTGGCCGAAGATGGCTCGGGGCTGGAAGATTTCCAGCTTGTCTTCATGGCCGATCCGGCGCGGGGCGGGCGGCACTTCGGCGCGCGGCTGGTCGAGGCGCCCGATGGCAGCGTGTTCCTGACCACGGGGGATCGCGGCACCGGGCCGGAAGGGATGCAGTCGCAAGACGGTTCTTCAGCTCTTGGCAAGGTGATCCGGCTGACGGATGCCGGGGCCGACGGGTGGCAGACCACACTGGTATCGCTTGGTCATCGCAACGCCCAAGGGGCGGCGCTGGCGGCGGATGGCACGCTTTACGCCGTGGAACATGGCGCCCAGGGCGGGGACGAGCTGAACCGGATCGAGCCGGGCCGCAACTACGGCTGGCCGGTGATCAGTTATGGTGTGAACTATGGCGGGGGGCGTATCGGTGAAGGCGCGCGAAAGGAAGGCATGGAACAGCCCCTGCATTACTGGGATCCGTCGATCGCACCCTCGGGGCTGATGGTCTATTCCGGGCGCTTGGTGCCGCAATGGGCGGGGGATTTCTTCTTTGGCAGCCTGAACAGCGATTTTCTGGGCCGGCTTGACCCCGATACCCCGGCCCCCACCGGCTTTGCCGAAGAACGGATCGCGGCCTCCGAAACCGGGCGGGTGCGCGATGTGGCCGAAGCGCCCGACGGGTCGATCTGGTTCCTGTCAGTGCATGACGGGGCCGTCTATCGCCTGTCGCCCGAAGGCTGACGGTCAGATCGACAGCCGCGTCGGCGGGCTGGCAGCGGTCTGCCCCTGCG
>JALQTL010000196.1 GCA_023260935.1 Paracoccaceae bacterium | reverse complement strand
CTGCTGCTGTTCCTGTTCCTCAATGCGCGAACGGCCTTCTGGGTCGCGGCCGGCATTCCTGCCGCGATGATGGCTGCAATTGCGCTGATGTATGCCGCCGGGATCACCATCAATATGATCTCGCTTTTTGCGCTGATCATCACGCTGGGAATCGTGGTGGATGATGCCATCGTGGTGGGCGAACATGCCGATTTCCGTGCCCGCGTGCTGAAGGAAGACCCGGCCATGGCCGCCGAGATGGGCGCGGTGCGGATGGCGCAGCCGGTGATCGCCTCGACGCTGACCACGATCATCGCCTTTTTCGGGCTGGTGGCCATCGGCGGGCGCTTTGGCGACATGATCGCCGATATCCCCTTTACCGTCATTGCCGTTCTGGCGGCTTCGCTGGTGGAATGCTTCTTGATCCTGCCCAATCACATGGCCCACGCCATTGCCAAGGCGCGCGACGAGAAGTGGTATGACTGGCCCTCGCGTCAGGTGAACCGGGGCATGGCGTGGTTTCAGGAACGCGCGATGAAGCCCTTGATGCGGATGGTGATCGTGGCGCGCTATCCGGTGCTGGCGGCGGCCCTTGCGATGCTGGCCTTTCAGGCTGGGCTTTATATCCGTGGCGACGTGCCGTTCCGGTTCTTCAATGCCCCCGAACAATCCAGCGTGACCGGCAATTTCTCGATGTTGCCGGGGGCCACGCGGGATGACAGCATGGCGATGATGCGCGAATTGCAGCGGGCCGCCGATGCGCTTGGCGCGCGCTATGAGGCCGAACATGGCGTGAACCCGGTGACCTTTGCCATGGCCGAAATCGGCGGCTCCGGCGGGCGCGGGCTGGCCAGTGCCGATGGCAAGGACGCCGATCTTCTGGGCTCCATCTCCCTTGAACTGGTCAGCCCGGACGAGAGGCCCTATTCCAGCTTTGCCTTTGTGGCCGCCCTTGAGCAAGAGGTGCGCAGCCATCCCCTGCTGGAGGAATTGTCGTTCCGGGGCGGGCGTTTCGGCCCGGGCGGAGATGCGCTTTCGATCGATCTTTACGGGGCGTCATCGGCGGAACTGAAGGCGGCGGCCGAGGCGTTGAAAACCCGGCTTGGCAGCTTTCCCGAAGCCTCGGCGCTGGAGGATTCGCTGGCCTATGACAAGGAGGAACTGATCCTGAACCTGACCCCGATGGGGCAGGCCATGGGGCTTTCCATTGACAGTCTGGGCCGCACCTTGCGCGACAGGCTGAACGGGATCGAGGCCGCCACCTATCCCGAAGGGCCGCGCAGTGCGGCGATCCGGGTGGAACTGCCGGCCGGGGAATTGACGGCCGATTTTCTGGAGCGCACGCAGATCCGCACCGGACCGGGTGCCTATGTGCCGCTGGCCGATGTGGTGACGGTGGAAAGGCTGGCGGGCTTTTCCACCATCCGGCGCGAAAACGGACTGCGCATCGTGACGGTGTCGGGGGATCTGGCCGAAGACAACCCCGCCCGCGCCGCCGAAATTCAGGCCGAAATCCGGGACGTGATCCTGCCGGCGCTGTCGCAGGATTTTGCGGTAGAGACCCGTCAGGGCGGGCTGGTGGAACAGGAGCGCGAGTTTCTGGGCGATGCCGGCACGGCGTTGATCCTGTGCCTGACCGGCATCTACATCTGTCTGGCATGGATATTTGCCAGCTGGTCGCGGCCGCTTGTGGTGATGTCTGTCATTCCCTTCGGATTGATCGGGGCGATCTGGGGGCATTACGTCTGGGATGTGCCCTTGTCGATGTTCTCGATCGTGGGGCTGATCGGGATGTCGGGGATCATCATCAACGATTCCATCGTGTTGGTTTCCACCATCGACGAATATTCGAAGAAACGCGGGCTGTTTCCGGCCATTGTGGACGGGGTGGCAGATCGTCTGCGCCCGGTGCTGCTGACCACGCTGACCACGGTTCTGGGTCTGGCGCCGCTTTTGTATGAAAGCAGCAGTCAGGCATCCTTCCTGAAGCCCACGGTGATCACGCTGGTCTATGGGCTGGCTTTCGGGATGGTGCTGGTGCTTCTGGTGGTGCCGGCGCTGATGGCGGTGCAGGCGGATGTGGGGCGGATGCTGCGGTCACTGCGGCGCGGTGCGGCCGAGGCGCGGATGCGCCTGCCATTGGGGGTGGCCGCGGCCGGGATGGCGGGGCTTTTCGCGCTGTTCATGGGGCCGGTGGTCACCGGCGGGGCCATGGCGCCGCTGCTGCCGGGGCTGAGTGCCACGCCCATGGCGCTTGGGGCTTTCGTGCTGGCCTCGGGTCTGGTGGCGGTTGTGGTCTTTGGGATTGCCCGCTGGCGGGTGCCCCGGGCCTGAAGTCGCTTTGACGGATCAGGGTGCGGGGCAGCCCGTCAGTTCCACGGCCCGCCCGCCCCGGCCGATCACGGTGACGATCACGCCGTCGCGGGTCAGCGAAAAGGGCTGGCCCGAAGGGGGCACCATATCCACCACGGCCTGAACCTGCCGGCCCGAATGGCTGACCTCGGCCTCGG
>JALQTL010000250.1 GCA_023260935.1 Paracoccaceae bacterium | reverse complement strand
CCCGTGCCCGTGCCAGGCCATGGGCAGATCATCATCCGGGTGGCCTATGCCGGGGTGAACCGGCCCGATGCCCTGCAACGCGCAGGTCTTTATGCCCCCCCGGCTTCGGCATCCCCCCTGCCCGGACTGGAAGCATCGGGGACAGTTGTCGAATTGGGGCCGAACGTCACGCGCTGGAAGATTGGCGACAAGGTTTGCGCACTGCTGCCCGGTGGCGGCTATGCCGAATATGTGGCGACGCATGAGGCCCATGCCCTGCCCGTGCCCGAAGGCATGGCGCTGCGCGAGGCTGCGTGCCTGCCCGAGACCTGTTTCACAGTCTGGTCAAATGTGGTCATGCGCGGAGGGCTGACAGCGGGGGAGCGGTTCTTGGTGCATGGCGGCGCATCGGGCATTGGAACAACCGCGATCCAGATTGCGCGGGCCTTGGGCGCGCGCGTCTTTACGACAGCGGGAAGTGATGAAAAGGCGCGGGCCTGCGAAGCCTTGGGGGCCGAACGCGCGTTCAACTATCGGACCGAGGACTGGTCCGGGGCGATCAAGGCCGAAGGGGGCGCGAACCTGATCCTTGACATGGTGGGCGGCGATTACCTGCCACGGAATGTGAAAACTCTGGCCGATGACGGGCGCCTCGTGCAGATCGCCTTCCTGCAAGGCCCGAAGGTAGAGTTGAACTTTGCCGAGGTGATGATGCGCAGGCTGACGATCACCGGGTCCACCCTGCGGCCGCAATCTGACGCTGCCAAGGCCCGGATCGCTGCCGAGGTCGAACGCCATGTCTGGCCGATGATCGCAGCGCGGCGCTTTGCGCCGGTGATGGACAGCGAATTCCCCCTGGAGCGGGCGGCAGATGCCCATGCCCGGATGGAAAGTTCGGGCCATACGGGCAAGATCGTGCTGCGGGTCGAAGGCTGACCCCGGGCCGCGTCAGCGCACCGCTTCCAGCACCGCGTCCTTCAGCGTGCAGTCGCGCAAGGTATCGGCGCCGCAGCGGCGTGGCTTCAGATCCTTGGTCAGGCACAGGCGGACTTCCTGAATCATTCCCGCCCGGCAAGTGACGGTGATCTGGTCACGCCTAAGCCCCGGGTTGCTTTCCAGAAAGGCGCCCTCGATCACCTCGGCAGGAACTTTCAGATTCTTGTTGATGCGCGGGAACACATCGGAAATCCGGATGCTCTCAAAGGCCTTGCGGGCAAGGGCATAATAGTCGCGCGCCGAAAGGCCCGCGCAGCGGCCGTGCTTTTTCCACTGATAAAAGGCCGCCCCGGCCCCGCCGAAGACATCCGCCATGGCGGCCGTTTCACTGCGCGAAGGGTCGCGCTCTGTTGTGCGGCAATAACTGGGCCAGCCGTTTTCGTATTGCGGCCACAGCCCGTGCAAGACGAAGGTTGTGCCGGTGCCCCGGTCGCATTGCGGATCGCGGCGCGAATCCCCTTCCACTGCGCACCAGTTGGGCGACCATGAAAGCGACATCACGAAATAGTCGAACTCCCCCGCCCTTTCCCCCTCTGCCGCGGCGATACCGGCGGCCAGACAAAAGGCCGCGACCCAAGAGACGAGAGCTTGCATTTCCGCTTCCCCTTTGCCCGAAAACTGACTATATGCGGCACTGAATTCCCCGACATCGTGGAAATCGCGAACCAAGGTTCGCAGCCGTTTTCCCGGCTCGGGACAGATTTGTAAAGGAGCCTGCGCATGAACAAGCCGCTCATGGCAAAAGCCACCGCCGTCTGGCTCGTGGACAATACCACGCTGTCCTTCAAGCAGATCGCCGATTTCTGCGGCATGCACGAGCTGGAGGTTCAGGGCATCGCCGATGGCGATGTGGCTGCCGGGGTGAAGGGGTTTGACCCGATCGCAAACAATCAGCTGGAAGCGGTCGAAATCACCCGCGGGCAAGCCGATCCGCTGTATCGGCTGAAGCTGAAGTTCAACGCCGCCGCCGTGGGCGAGGAAAAGCGCCGCGGCCCACGTTATACCCCGCTTTCCAAACGGCAGGACCGGCCGGCCGCCATCCTGTGGCTGGTGAAGTTCCACCCGGAGCTTTCGGATGGCGCAATCGGCAAGCTGGTGGGCACCACAAAGCCCACCATCCAGTCGATCCGTGAACGCACCCACTGGAACATCAACAACATCACCCCGGTTGACCCGGTAGCGCTTGGCCTGTGCAAGCAATCCGAACTGGATGCCGCCGTGCAGCAGGCGGTGCGCCGCAGGGTTGCCGAAGGCGGGGTGATGTCGGATGATGAACGGCGCAAGCTGGTATCGACCGAGCAGTCGCTTGGCATGTCGCCGGAACCGAAGGTGCCGTCCTCTATTGCCGGGCTGGAAAACTTCTCGCTGACGGAAGAAGACGCAAAACCGGCCGATTTCTCGGATGCCGATAGCTTCTTCAACCTGCCGCACACGGATGAGGATGACGAGGACGAGGATGACGACGATCCGCGTCGTTGATCGCCCTTTGTGCCGCCGCGATGGAACAGACCGGAAAGGCGCCCCGCAAGGGCGCCTTTTTTCGTGTCAATCGGTCTGCAAATGGGCCGCCGCCCATTCCCTGACCTGCGGGATACGTTGACGCGCCACGGGCAGCACCCGGCCATCGACAAGGGTGATCTGGGCTGCGGAACGGCCCTGCGAAAAGCGGGCAAGCGCTGCCGATGCCACCCAGTAGCTTCGGTGGATCTGAAGGCCCCGCCCGGGCGGCATGGCGGCAATGGCGTCTGCGATGCGCCCCCGCAAAAGATGCCGCGCCCCGCTGTGCAGGGTCAGGCAGATGTAATGTTCCTCGGCCTGGATCGACATGATCTCGGCCAGGCGGAAAGGCTGGCCGAAGATCGTCACGCTTTCCCCGATATGCCGCCCCGCGTCAGAAGGGGGCGGCGAGGCGACGGAAGGGGATGCAGCCGGCCGCGTGACAACGGGAAGCGGCCCGGGAAAGCTTTCCTTCAGGGTTCCCTCTTCCGAAACCAGAAACTCTGCCAATATCGCCTGTGGCGAGGTGCCCCGCATATCGGCCAGCGCGCGCGGCATCACAAAACCGGCATGCAGGATTTCGCCTGCATAGGCGAAGACAAGATTGAACCCGATCACAAGCGCCAGATCGGAAACCGGCGGCATCCGGGCGCCCAGCAGCAAGGCAACGATCATACCCCAGGCCGTTGACCCAAGCACCGAGACAAACACCGTCACAAGGCTGTAGGCGTTCCACCGCCATCTGTGGCACAGGTACAGGCACAGGATCAGGATCGCGATGAAACTGCCAAAACCATTGGCGTAAAATATCCCAAGCTTCAGCGGGCCGAACATCAGCAGATCGTCATAGGGCCCGACAAGAATGATCACCGTCGAGACGACAAGCACCAGTCCAACAAACAGCGGGTGACGAAACTGCCCCAGCATTTCGCGCCACGTCAATTGCAGCTTGCTGCCATTCAAGTAAACGATCTGCATTTCACACCAGTCTGTTGGCCAAGACCTGTGTCATCTCATATCTCAAATACTACGGGGTCGGCGGGCTCTGCCCGGTTTCGAGTATCTGGCTGTAAGTGTTCCGGCCCCCCCTCATGTCACGCAATTCATAGGCCTTACCGCTGCTTTCCAGCAGCACCGTTGCCGTAGTCAGCCCCGGGCGTCAGATCCGGCGGCGGGCCCGCAGTGCGGCGCCAATGGTGCCGTCGTCAAGGTAATCAAGTTCCCCACCGATGGGAACGCCCTGTGCCAATGTGCTGATCTGCACATTCAGCGGGGCAAGGGCATCGGCGATATAATGAGCAGTCGTCTGGCCGTCGACCGTAGCATTCAGCGCAAGGATCACCTCGGTGATCCCTTCATCGGATACCCGGGCCAGCAGATCGGGGATGTGTAGTTCTTCGGGGCCGATGGCATCCAGCGCGCTCAACGTACCGCCCAGCACATGATACCGCCCCCGGAAGGCCCCGCCGCGCTCCATGGCCCAAAGATCGGCCACATCCTGCACGACGCAGATCTCTCCGGTCGCGCGGCGCGGATCGTTGCAGACCGGGCAGATGTCCTCGGTGCCGATATTGCCGCACAGCCGGCAGTCTCGGGCGTTCAGCGCCACTGTCGCCATGGCCTGCGCCAAGGGCGCCATCAGGCCGGCCCGCTTTTTCAGCAGTGCCAGAACCGCCCGCCGGGCCGACCGGGGGCCAAGCCCCGGCAGCCGCGACATCAGGTCGATGAGCGCTTCGATCTCACGCGGGGTATCGGTCAAGATCGCCTCAGAACGGCAGCTTGATGCCGGGCGGCAGGCCCAGACCTTCGGTCAGACGGGCCAGTTCCTGCTGGCTGCGTTCGGCCGCCTTTCCCTGAGCATCCTTGATCGCCGCGAGGATCAGGTCTTCGACCACTTCCTTTTCACTGGCCACAAAGATCGACGGGTCGATGTCCAGCCCGGTCAACTCTCCCTTTGCGGTGGCCCGCGCCTTTACAAGACCAGCCCCGGATTCCCCGATCACCACGATCCGCGCAAGTTCTTCCTGCATTTCGGCCATCTTGACCTGCATGTCCTGCGCGGCCTTCATCATCTTGGCCATGTCGCCAAGCCCGCCCAAACCTTTCAGCATCGCAACCTCATTGTTCTGTTCATGGAAGATAGGGTGCCGCCGGGGCGGGCTCAATCCTCTTCGAAGGGGTCCCATTCATCCTCGACCTCGGGCAGGGCCTGAACGGCGGCTTCCTGGGCCATGGCCTCGGGGGTGCGGATGTCGGTGATCTTCGCGCCGGGGAAGCTGGCCATCACGGCTTGCACCAGCGGGTTCTCCAGCGC
>JALQTL010000446.1 GCA_023260935.1 Paracoccaceae bacterium | reverse complement strand
CGTGCGACATCCACACGGAGAACTCGTGCGGCAGCCCGGCGAGGACCGTCCCGTGCTCGGTGACGGTCAGCGGCGTCCGGCCGAACTCCGAGAGCCCCGTGCGGGCGACCTGCCCGCCCAGGGCGCGGGCCATCCCCCCAGATGAAAGTGTGGTAATCCAGCGGGTTGGCAATGCTGACAATGGGCCCCAGAATTTCGGACAGCCGCTGCCGCGTGGCTGGGGGCACGGCCGGAAAATCCACCCCAAGCGGCGCCGCCAGATCTGCCACAAGTCCCGCCTCGCCCCCCGAACAGGACAACGAACAAAGCCGCGGGCCGATTTGCGGGCCATGAATGTGAAAGATCTTCAGCGTTTCCAGCAGGGCATCCAGCGTCGCCACCTCGGCCACACCGCAGGACCGCAGGAAGGCACTGCTGGCAGCCCCCCCGCCGGCCAGCGAGGCTGTATGCGACGCCGCCGCCACCCTCGAAAGCTCGGTCTTGCCGGATTTGATGCAGACAATCCCCTTGCCCGCCGCCCGCGCCGCCTGGGCCAGCGCGGCAAAGGCCGGGGCATCGGCGATCCCTTCGACATAAAGGCCAAGCGCCGTTACCCGGTCATCGGCCAGCAGGGCCCCGGCCAGTTCGGCCAGCCCGACCTGTGCCGCATTGCCGAGACAGGCGACATAGGCCACCGGCAGGGCGCGGGCCTGCATGGTCAGGTTGATGACGATGTTCGACGATTGCGACAGCAGCGCCACGCCCCGGTCCACCCGGCGCCCGCCGTGCTGATCAGGCCAGAGAAGCGCGCCGTCCAGATAGTTGATCACGCCATAACAGTTCGGACCGAGGATCGGCATGCCCCCCGCCGCGGCCACCAGATCGGCCTGCAAATGAGCCTCGCCGGCCTCCTCCCAGCCCGAGGCGAAACAGATCGCCCCACCGGCCCCCATCGCGGCAAGCTCGCGCACCACCTCGATCGTGGCATGGCGGTTGACACCGATGAAGGTGGCATCCGGCGGCGCCGGCAGATCGGCCAGACAGGCAAAGGCCCGACGGCCGCCCACCTCGGCCCGCGTCGGATGCACGGGCCAGATCGGGCCGCGATAGCCCATCTTGTCACATTGCTCGATCACGTTCCCGGCCCAGCCCGACCCCAGCACCGCAATCGAGCCGGGACGGAGCAACCGTCCAAGGCGCGTCATGCCACACCTGCGCGCGAAGCAGATACCCCGGGGGTTTTCCACCCCCGGCCCCCCGGAGGATATTTGCAAACAGATGAAGCCCGGGCCGAAGTCGCAAAGGGACGCCCTGCCCCCCGGGCGGAGGACAGGGACGCTTCACCTGTTACCGTCATCGGGGTCCCCCCCTGTTCGGCACGATCAGAGTCGCAGGCCATGGTTAATTTTCCGTTTCATCTGTTCACAAATATCCTCGGGGGGTGAGGGCGCAGCCCGAGGGGGGCAGACAGCCCCCCTGACCCTGTTCCAACGGGTTTTACCCGCCTACCGCCCGTAAAAGTTCGCGGCTGATGATGTGACGCTGGATCTCGCTGGTGCCTTCCCAGATCCGTTCGACCCGTGCGTCACGCCAGATCCGTTCCAGCGGCAATTCGTCCATCAACCCCATCCCGCCATGGATCTGGATCGCCTCGTCCGCGATCATCGCCAGCGCCTCGGTCGCCTTCAGCTTTGCCATCGACATATCGGCCTCGGTCACGCTGCCCGCGTCGAATTTCCACGCCGCGGCCCAGGTCAGAAGTTCCGCCGCGCGCAGTTCCATCGCCATGTCGGCCAGCTTGAAGCTGACCCCCTGAAACTTGCCGATGGTCTGCCCGAATTGCTTGCGTTCGGCGGCGAAGGCGATGGCATGGGAAAGCGCCCGGTCGGCGCGGCCAAGGCAGGTGCTGGCGACCTGGAGGCGGGTGGCCCCCAGCCAGGCATTCGCGACCTCGAACCCCTTGTGCACTTCACCAAGGATATTCCCGGCCGGCACGCGGCAATCGTCGAATTCCAGCACCGAATTGGTGTAACCGCGGTGGCTGACGTTGCGATAGCCATCGCGCACGGTAAAGCCCTTGGTGCCCTTGTCGACAAAGAAGGCGGTGATCCTTTTCTTTGGACCCTTGAGCGTGTCTTCCTCGCCCGTGGCCATGAAGGCGATGGTAAAGCCCGCCACATCGGCATGGCTGATGAAATGCTTGGTGCCGTTCAGCACCCAGTCGCTGCCATCCTGCCGGGCCGATGCCTTCATGCCACGCAGGTCAGACCCGGCGCCGGGTTCGGTCATGGCAAGGCAATCCCATGTCTCGCCGCGGATGCAGGGCATCAGATAGCGTTCGCGCTGTTCGGGTGTGCCGGCCAGCAGGATGTTGGACGGGCGCGCCACGCAGGTCCAGTGAAGGGCGTAATTCGCCCGGCCCAACTCGCGTTCATACAGCAGCCAGGACAGGGTATCGAGACCGGCGCCCCCCAGTTCGGCCGGCATGTTGGCAGCGTAAAGCCCGGCGGCGATTGCCTTTTGCTGGATCTCGCGGATCAGCTCCATCGGCAGGTGGCCGCTGCGTTCGACCATCGCCTCATGCGGGTAGAGCTCTGCCTCGACAAAGGCGCGGGTCGTATCGACGATCATCCGCTGTTCTTCGGTCAGCGCGAAATCCATCATGCCCTCCTTTGGCCAACGTGGCGCCCCGCGGCTTCGGGGCGTGGCAGGGCGGCATGGGCGCGGGCAATGGGCATCAGGCGATCAAGGATAGACGCAGGCGCCGGGGCGGCCTTGCCGGCGGCCATGTCAACGTGCAGCAGCATCTGTTCCAGCGTGGCCACCGCCTGCCCATTCTTCAGGATGCGGACAAAGACATGCAGGCGCTTTTCATCGGCGTGCAGCACCTGCACCGTGCCGGTCAGCGCGTCGCCCAGTTTCGCCTCGCCCAGATGCATGATGTGGGTTTCGGCGGTATAGTAGCTGAACCCCGTGCCGACATAGGCAATATCCGCACCGATGTGGCGCAGGAAGGCATCGGTGGTTTCGGAACAGGCAAAGAGATAGCGGCTTTCGGTCATGTGGCCGTTATAGTCGATCCATCCCGGCAGCACGGTCATGCGGGCCATTTCCATCGGCCGAGCGGTATCGGGCGTCGGGTCTGCCATTGCCGCGCGGCGCCGGGCGTCGTGATCCAGCAGCAGCTTGCCCGCGCCCCAGTTGCGTTCCTTCAGCACCCGCAGGAAGCCGGTCAGGTTGCGATCGCGGATGCGTTCCAGTTCGCGGATGGAATGGTGGCCGGATTGCGCATCGGATTGCCCGGCGATCAGGTCAACCAGTTCGTCGGTGAATTCCGGTACATCGGTCAGCCGGGTCCAGGGCCATTGCAGGCAGGGGCCGAACTGGGCCATGAAATGCTTCATCCCCGCTTCGCCACCGGCGACGCGATAGGTTTCGAACAAGCCCATCTGGCCCCAGCGCAGGCCAAAGCCCATGCGGATCGCCTCGTCGATTTCCTCGGTCGTGGCCACGCCGTCCTTCACCAGCCACAGCGCCTCGCGCCAGACGGCCTCGAGGAAGCGGTTGCCCAGAAAGGCGTCGATCTCCTTGCGCAGCAGCAGGGGGAACATGCCGATCCCGCGCATGACCTGCATGGTGCGCTCGACGACCTCGGGCGGGTTGGCCGGGGATGGCGACACTTCGGACAAGGGCAGCAGGTAGACCGGATTGAACGGATGCGCGACGATGA
>JALQTL010000432.1 GCA_023260935.1 Paracoccaceae bacterium | reverse complement strand
GGGGTCGCCGCTGCTTCGGGCCTTGTTCAAGGAAGTGGACCTGACAGAGTTTCACTTTACCCGGCATCTGATGCTGGGCCTGCACCGGGTTTCGGCGGAACACTTTGACGTGGTGGCAACCGAATTGCGCGCCACATCTATGACGGCATCGGCGCCGAGGTGGCCCGGGGCGGCTTTGACAGCGTCACCCGGCGTGCACGCACCTCGGGGCGGCAAAAGCTGGGCTGGCTGATGCTTGCGGGCCTGCGCGCCGGGGTTTCGGCGGTGATGCCGCGCCCGGCGGTGATCCACGCCCGGCCCGCACCCGAAGTGGCCTTTCTGGTCGAGGCGGCCGCACGCCGGCGCGCTGCCCGCGCGCGGTCCGAGGCGCTTCTGTCGGTTCTGGCCCAGCTTGAGGCAAAGGATCGCGGTCTGGCCTGAGGTTCGGTTGGCCTGAAGGCCGGTTTTCCCGAAAGGCTTGGGGCCGGCCGCAAATCGCGCTACATGTCCGGCCTGCCGTGAAAAGGGGCCGTCATGGATCTTGCCTTGTTCTTTACCTATCTTGCCGCCTGCGGGGCCGCAGCCGCGACGGGCGCCATGTTCCAGCCGGGCGATTGGTATCGCAGCCTTGCAAAGCCCCGCTGGACCCCGCCCGACTGGCTGTTTCCCGTGGCCTGGACGGTGCTTTATCTGGCCATGTCACTGGCAGCGTCGCGCGTGGCTGCCCGGGCGGGGACGGATGCGGCCACCGGTCAGGCGCTGGCGCTGTGGTCGGTGCAGATCGCGCTGAACACGCTGTGGACCCCGGTATTCTTCGGTCTGCGCCGGATGGCGGCGGGGCTGGTGATTATCGGGCTGTTGTGGCTGGCGGTGGCGGCCACGCTGGCGGCTTTCTGGCGGATCGACGTGATCGCGGGTGGGCTGATGGTGCCCTATCTGGCATGGGTCACGGTGGCGGCGGCCCTGAACCGGTCTGTCCATGCGCGCAATCGGGGCCGCGGCGCGGGCTGAGCCGACGGGTGCCTCCGGCGGGAGTATTTTTGCCAAGATGAAGCAGCAGGCCGGGATCGGGGGGCGGTGGCGCTAGTCCTTGAAGGTCCAGCCTGCGCGGCGTGGAACGCGCAGGGCGAGCATGGGTTTCAGGAGCGGTTGGCGGAAGCGGCCCAGATCCAGCGCTTCATGCACGCCGGTGGTCGTTTCGCCGTTGATCCGGGTTTCCACCAGGCTGCGGCTGTAGAAGGGCGCATCGAGCATGTTCAGGCGCTGGCGCGGCGTGGTGCCCGGATCGGCCCGTGTTTCGCGGCGGACCTGCCACAGGCTGCGGCGAAACCGGGTAAGCGGCGGGGCGGCGATTTCCTCGACCCGGCCTGCGCCGTCGATCTGGACGGCAAGGCCAAGCGTGCTGCCATCGCGCCGGGTGGCATCGTAAAGGCAGATCGCGCGGTCTTTCATTGGAAAGCGCCCCCATGTCCAGAAGCGGAAGTCATCCTCCAGCGCGCGGCTGCCGAAGTTGGCGTCGAAATAGCCGTGGCCTTCCCAGCCGTGGCCCTGGCTCAGTTCAACCTTGATGCGGGCGGTGGGGGCGAAGGGGCGCCAGATGTGCCGGCCATCCGGGGTCAGGGCGACCTCGATCCCCGTGACGGCCTGGGGGGTAAGGGTGATGCGGCCGCGCACGGGTGTGACAAGGGGCAGCGCGCCCCATTCGTTCACCTCGACCACCAGTTCCCTGCCCGTCCAGTGCAGGCTGGAAGGGCCGACGGTCAGCCGGTCCTTGCCTTGGCGCAGCGCGGGGCGGCCGCGGTCTGTCATGGTGAAGCGGCCGCCGGGGCCATAGGTGGCCACATTGATGCAGACATGGTTCTGCGGATCGCGCCGGCCCGACCAGCGGTACCAGGGCGAAAACACCGAGCCGATGAAGGCGATCACCGAAACCGCGCGCGTCCCGTCGTCGCTGACCCCGTCGAGATACCACCAGGCATAGCCGTCGGGGCCGACCTCGACGCGGAAATCCGGTCCTGCCTGATCGCCTCGGCCGCGTGCTTGCCGGAGAGGGCTGCCATCGGCACCCCCGGCCCCGGATGCGCCCCGCCCCCCGCCAGATAAAGGCCCGGCAGCCCCGTGCGCGCCCCCGGCCGCTGGAAGGTGGCCATCATGCCTTCGGGCGAGCGGCCGTAGATCGCCCCTTGCGACCCCGGAAAAAGCTGCGCCAGCATCGTGGGCGTGGTCAGTGCCGCGGGGTCCGGTTCCGGGCTGAAGGTCAGGCCGAAGTCCTTCAGCGGCGGAAAGGTGCGTGTCCGGCATCGGGCGTCCTCGCTGGCAAAGGGGGGCGCCCCGGAGGGGGCGTTCAGGATGATCTCGAACCGTTCGAGCGCTTCGGGTGGCGTGGCCCGGGCGCGGTCTTCGGCGCAAAGGTAAAGGGTTGGCTTTTCAGGCATCTGGCCCCGGCCGATCGGGCCGAATTCGGCTTCGGGATCGGGGCTGAAGAAGACGTTGTGATGCACCAGATCGGCGCCATGGGCGCGGGCCGCGAAGGCCCAGACCCAGGCTGAAAGGCTGCGCTTTTCGGTGGCGCGGCGGGGCACGGCCTGCACCGGCGCATCGCCCAGAAGCCCCAGGCGCAAGGCCGCCGGATCGCCGTTGAAGACGCAGATCCGGGCGGGCAGGGTGGCGCCCTCGACCTCGACCCCGGTGACGTGGCCGCCCTGGCGCAGGATGCGGCGCGCGCGGGTTGCCATGCGAAAGCGCACGCCCATGCTTTCGGCCAGCCGGGCAAGGGCGGCGGCAAGGCTGTGCATCCCGCCCTCTACTGCCCAGACGCCGGCGCCTTCGGCCCGCCAGATCAGCGACAGCACGCCCGGTGCGTGGGCTGGGCGGCCACCGACATAGGTGGCGTAGCGTGCAAAAAGCTGCACCAGCCTTGGGTCGCGGAAATGCGCGCGAAGCAGTCGTTGCAGCGTCATCCCCGGCAAGAGTGCGGGCCACAGCCGCGGCTGGCGCAGGCTGACACGGGCGATGGCGGCAAGATCGGGCCGCGCGGCCTGCATCACCGGCGCATCGAAGGCCTGATAAAGGGCCTGTGCCCGGGCATCGAAGCGGGCAAAGGCTGCCGCTTCCCGCGGGCCGGCAAAGGCGCGGATCGCCTCGATATTGGCGTCGCGCTGGGGAAAAAGGTCCAGCGTGGGGCTGCCCTGCCACCAGTGGCGGGCGAGGATCGCTTGGGGAATCAGGCTGACATGATCATCCAGCCGCTGACCGGCAAGGGCGAAGAGATCGTCGAACACATGCCGCAAGGTCAGCACCGTAGGCCCGCAATCCACCGGGCCGGCGGATGAGGGCAGGGCGCGGGCCTTGCCGCCGGGGTGTTCGGCGGAATCGATGACGGTTACAGAAAAACCCTGCGCGGCCAGACGGATGGCCGCGGCAAGGCCGCCCATGCCGGCCCCGATGATGATGGCGTATTCGCCGTTTTCCATGGCTGTCATTCTGGCGTGCCCTTTTCTTATGTCCAGCATGAATTACAACATTGTGTAAGTTTTGATTTACACAAGGCCGGCGGGGTGACAGTCTGTTGCCCAAAGGCGCGGCGGAAAGGGCAGGGCATGGCACTGGACGGGCGGATCGAGGCGGCGATGACGGCCGCCATTCAGCTGGCACAATCCGGCGCGGCCCCGCCACGGCTGGGGGCGGCCCTTCCCTATGCGGTCTTTCCGGGCGGCGCGCGGATCAGGCCGACCATCCTGATGTCGGTGGCGCTTGCCTGTGGGGATGACAGCCCGCGCCTGACCGATGCCGCCGCCGCCGCGCTGGAGTTGATCCATTGCGCCAGCCTTGTGCATGACGACCTTCCCGCCTTTGACAATGCCGATATCCGCCGGGGCAAGGCCACGGTGCACCGCGCCTTTGACGAACCGCTGGCCGTGCTGGCGGGGGACAGCCTGATCGTGCTGGCCTTCGAGGTGCTGGCCCGGGCCGCGGCCGAGGCCGGAACCGGGGCGCCAGAGCGCGCGCTGCGTCTGGTGTCGCATCTGGCGATGCGCACCGGCATGCCCTTTGGCATCTGTGCGGGGCAGGGCTGGGAAAGCGAGGGGCAGGTTAATCTGGGCGCCTATCACCGTGCCAAGACCGGGGCGCTGTTCATGGCGGCCACGCAGATGGGGGCCATCGCCGCCGGCCAGGATGCCGAACCCTGGGAAGAACTGGGCGCCCGCATCGGCGAGGCGTTTCAGGTGGCCGATGACCTGAAGGATGCGCTGATGGCGCCCGAGGACATGGGCAAGCCCGCGGGGCAGGATCAGATGCATGGCCGCCCCTCGGCCGTGGCCGAACTTGGGGTTGCGGGGGCGGTGGAACATCTCAAGGCCATTCTTGGCGGGGCCATCGCTTCCATCCCTTCGTGCAGGGGCGAGGCGATGCTGGCCCGGATGGTGCGCGCTTATGCCGAGAAGATGACCCCGGCCCGGCTGACGGCAAAGGGGTAGGCTGGTGGCGGATCTGCCGATGGAAGGTGCCCCGCGACCCTATCGGACAAAGGGGCCTGGGCTGTTGACCCGGGCGGCCATGTCGCCCCGGTTTCACGCAATAGCCCAGCGAATCCCGGGGCTTCGTGGCAAGGCCCGGGCCGAGGGGCAAGCGCTGTTTGACGTGGTGCAGGGCTTTGTTGCGGCTCAGGCGCTGTATGCGTTGGTGGAATTGCGGGTGCTGCATCTGCTGGCCGAAGGCGCGCAGACGACAGGCGCGCTTGCCCAGCGGCTTGCCGTGCCAGAGCCGCGCATGGCTGTGTTGTTGCAGGCCGGGGCCGCGCTGAAGCTTTTGCGCGGCAAGGCGGGGCTTTGGCATCTGGCCCCGAGGGGCGGTGCCTTCCTTACCGTGCCGGGGCTGGAGGCGATGGTGCGCCACCATGATGTTCTGTACCGCGATCTGGCCGATCCGGTCGCTTTCTTCCGGGGGCAGACGCGGCCCGAACTGGCCGGGTTCTGGCCTTATGTCTTTGGTGCGGGGGCGGCGGCAGACCCCGGCCTTGCCGAACGCTACAGCCGGCTGATGGCCGACAGTCAGGCGCTAGTGGCGGCAGATACGTTGCGGTTGGTCGATCTGCGCGGGGTGCGGCATCTGATGGATGTGGGTGGGGGCACCGGGGCCTTTCTGGCGGCGGTTGCGCATGCCCACCCCGACCTGCGGCTGACGCTGTTCGATCTGCCGGCGGTGGTGCCCGGTGCCTCTGCCCGGCTGGCGCCCTTCGCGCCTCGGGTCAGCATCACCCCGGGCAGTTTCCGCGATGATCCGCTGCCGCGCGGGGCCGATGCGATCAGCCTTGTTCGCGTGCTTTATGACCATGCCGACGAAACCGTCGACCGGCTTTTGCGCGCGGTGCATGACGCGCTGCCCCCCGGCGGCCGGTTGATTGTTTCCGAACCGATGTCGGGCGGCAACAGCCCCGATCCGGCCACCGATGTCTATTTCGCGGTGTACACGCTGGCCATGCAGACCGGGCGCACGCGATCAGCCGCGGAAATCGCCAAAAAACTGGCGGAGGCTGGCTTTTCGGCCGTTCGCGACCTTGGCGCCCCACGCCCCTTTGTGACGCATGTGGTGACGGCCATCCGGGCCTGATTGGTGCAATTTCACGCTCTTGCGCAAAAAACTGTCCATTTAGTTTGACAGTCACAATTGTAAGTCTAAACTTACAGACATATCGAAAGCCCGGGGCGGGGCGAGTCTCTGCCGCACGACACGGGAAAAGGGAGAAGTCCAGGTGAGAACAACTGCCGTCATCCTGTCCGGGCCGCGCGATCTTGGCCTTGGCACCTTGGGGCTCAAGTCCCCAACGGCGCAGGATCTGGTGGTTCAGGTTTCGCATTCGGGAATTTCGACCGGGACGGAAAAGCTTTTCTACGCCGGCACGATGCCGCCCTTTCCGGGCATGGGCTATCCGCTGGTCCCGGGGTATGAGGCCTTTGGCGAGGTTGTCGAAGCCGGGTGCGACACCGGTTTCCGGGTGGGCGAACATGTGTTTGTGCCCGGTGCGAATTGCTATGAGGGCGACGTGCGGGGCCTTTTCGGGGGCGCGTCGCGCCATCTGGTGACGCCGGCCGCCCGCGTGGCGCGTCTGGATGGCGGGATGGGCGCCGAAGGGGCGCTGCTGGCTTTGGCCGCCACGGCGCGTCATGCGCTGGCCGGCTTCAATACCGCATTGCCTGACCTGATCGTGGGTCATGGCACGCTGGGCCGCCTTCTTGCCCGGCTGACCCTTGCTGCGGGCGGGTCTGCGCCGACGGTCTGGGAAACCAATCCCGCCCGCCGTGACGGGGCAAAAGGTTATGACTGCATCGACCCCGCTGATGACACCCGCCGTGACTACAAGGCGATCTATGACGCCAGCGGCGCCAAGGGCCTGCTGGACCAGCTGGTGATGCGCCTTGCCAAGGGGGGCGAGGTGGTGCTGGCAGGTTTCTACACCGAACCCCTTTCCTTCGCCTTTCCGCCGGCCTTCATGAAGGAAGCGCGCTTCCGGATTGCTGCCGAATGGAATGCTGACGACCTGATTGCCACCCGGGCCCTGATCGAAAGCGGCACGCTGTCGCTTGCGGGCCTGATCACCCACAGCCACCGGGCCAGTGACGCACCAGAGGCCTATCGCACGGCCTTTGAGGACGCTGCCTGCCTGAAGATGATCCTCGATTGGAGCGGCACCGCATGACCCTCGATATTCCGAACCTCAAGGATTTCGATGCCCGCCTGCGGGATGAGGCCCATGAAGAGCCCTCGCTTGAGGTGCCGATGGACCCGCCCACGAAAAAGACGCAGATCATCGCGATCTATGGCAAGGGCGGGATCGGCAAGTCCTTCACCCTGGCCAACCTCAGCCACATGATGGCCGAAATGGGCAAGCGCGTGCTGCTGATCGGCTGCGACCCGAAGTCGGATACGACAAGTCTTCTGTTCGGCGGCAAGGCCTGCCCCACGATCATCGAAACCTCGACCCGCAAGAAACTGGCGGGCGAAGAGGTGAAGATCGGCGATGTCTGTTTCAAGCGCGGGGGTGTCTTCGCGATGGAGCTGGGCGGGCCGGAAGTGGGCCGCGGCTGCGGCGGCCGCGGCATCATCCACGGCTTCGAACTGCTTGAAAAGCTTGGTTTCCATGACTGGGACTTTGACTATGTCCTGCTGGATTTTCTGGGCGATGTGGTCTGCGGCGGCTTCGGCTTGCCGATCGCGCGCGACATGGCGCAGAAGGTGATCATCGTCGGGTCGAACGATCTGCAATCGCTGTATGTGGCCAACAACGTCTGCTCGGCAGTAGAGTACTTCCGCAAACTTGGCGGCAACGTGGGCGTCGCCGGCATCGTCATCAACAAGGATGACGGCACGGGTGAGGCTGCCGCCTTTGCGAAAGAGGTCAACATTCCGATCCTGGCCAGCATTCCCGCGGATGAAGATCTGCGCCGGAAATCGGCCAATTATCAGATTGTCGGCACCAACGCGACGCAATGGGGCGCCTTGTTCACCGAACTGGCCGGCAACGTGGCCGATGCCCCGCCGCTGCGCCCTAAGCCCCTGAGCCAGGACGAGCTTCTGGGCCTTTTCAGCGCCGAAACCACTGGCAAGGATTTCGTGCTGGAACCTGCCAGCGACGCCGACATGCGCGGCAAGTTCGCGGCCGAAAAGGTCAGCCTTGAAGTGGTTTATGACAATGTGTGACCTGGAAACCCTTGCCCGGATCGAAGAGGCGCTGCGCGAAATGCAGCGCAAGGCGGGGTCAAGATGACCGGTCTTCGCCACGTCCTCGCCGAACCGCTAGCCGATCAGGCTGCCGCCGTGCCCTCGCTGGATGGAATGGGATGCCATGCCGGGGCCGGGCAGATGGCGACTGCGGCGCGGGCGGCCGGCAAATCCGAGGTGCTGGACCGTTACGCCGCCGATTATCCGCAAGGCCCGCATGACAAGCCGCAGAGCATGTGCCCGGCCTTCGGCTCGCTTCGGGTGGGGCTGCGGATGCGCCGGGTGGCCACCGTGCTGTCGGGCTCTGCCTGCTGCGTCTACGGGCTGACCTTCGTGTCGCATTTCTACGGCGCGCGCCGCTCTGTCGGCTATGTGCCCTTCAATTCCGAAACCCTCGTCACCGGCAAGCTTTTCGAAGACATTCGCGATGCGGTGCATGAAATGGCAGACCCCGACCGCTATGATGCCATCGTGGTCACCAACCTTTGCGTGCCAACGGCTTCGGGCGTGCCGTTGAAGCTTTTGCCCGATGAAATCAACGGCGTGCGCATCGTCGGCATTGACGTGCCGGGCTTTGGGGTGCCGACCCATGCCGAGGCAAAGGATGTGCTGGCCGGCGCCATGCTGAGCTATGCCCGCAAGGAAGTGATGGCAGGCCCCGTTCAGGCCCCAGCCACGGGCCGCGCCGACCGCCCCACCGTCACCCTGCTGGGAGAGATGTTCCCCGCCGATCCAATGATGATCGGCGCGATGCTGGCGCCCATGGGCCTTGCCGTGGGCCCTGTCGTGCCCTGCCGCGAATGGCGCGAACTCTATGCCGCCCTCGACAGCAAGGTGGTGGCCGCGATCCATCCCTTCTACACGGCGGCCATCCGCGAATTTCAGGCCGCCGGCCGCGCCATCGTCGGCAGTGCGCCTGTCGGCCATGACGGCACGATGGACTGGCTGGCCGCGATCGGTCAGGCCTACGGCGTTGCCGCCGATCAGGTTGCCGCCGCCCAGAACGCCTTTGGCCCGGCCATCCGCGGCGCGCTTGCCGCCAATCCGGTCAAGGGTCGCATCACCCTTTCGGGATACGAGGGTAGTGAACTTCTGGTCGCGCGCCTTCTGATCGAAAGCGGCGCCGATGTCGCCTATGTGGGCACCGCCTGCGCCCGCAATCCCTGGAGCGAGCCGGATCGCGCCTGGCTGGAGGAAAAGGGCGTGGCGGTGAAATACCGCGCCAGCCTTGAAGACGACTGCGCCGCGATGGAAGCCTTCGGCCCTGATCTCGCCATCGGCACCACGCCCGTGGTGCAAAAGGCAAAAGAACTTGGAATTCCCGCGCTTTACTTCACGAACCTCATCTCTGCCCGGCCGCTGATGGGCCCGGCCGGTGCCGGGTCGCTGGCGCAGGTGGTCAATGCCGCCATGGCCAACAAGGCCCGGATGGACGGAATGAAGACCTTTTTCGAAGGTGTCGGCGCCGGCGATACCGCGGGCATCTGGGAAGGCAGCCCCAATCTGCGCCCCGATTTCCGCGCCGCCCACCAGAAAAAGCTCGACAAGCAGGCCCGGGCCGCCAAGGCGGAGGAAATGATATGACCCCCGCTGCTTCATCTTGGCAAAAATACTCAAATGCCGACCCTTCCACCGGGAGGTCCGCATGCTGATCCAGGATCATGACCGGGCCGGCGGCTACTGGGGGGCGATCTATGCCTTCTGTGCCGTCAAGGGCTTGCAGGTGGTCATCGACGGCCCGGTAGGCTGCGAAAACCTGCCTGTCACCTCTGTCCTGCATTACACCGATGCCCTGCCACCCCATGAATTGCCCATCGTCGTCACCGGTCTGGGCGAGGATGAGATGAGCTCGGGCACCGAAGCCTCCATGGCGCGGGCGTGGAAGACGCTGGATCCGGCACTGCCGGCCGTTGTCGTCACCGGCTCCATCGCCGAGATGATCGGTGGCGGCGTCACCCCGGCCGGCACCAATATCCAGCGCTTCCTGCCGCGCACCATCGATGAAGACCAATGGCAATGCGCCGATCGCGCGATGACATGGATCTTCACCGAATTCGGCATGACGAAGGGCCGGATGCCGGTGGAAAAGAAGCGCGAAGAGGGCGCCGCCCCCCGGGTCAATATCCTTGGCCCGATGTATGGCACCTTCAACATGGCCTCCGACCTTTTCGAAATTCGCCGCCTTGTCGAAGGCATCGGGGCCGAGGTCAACATGGTGATGCCTCTGGGCGCCCATCTGGCCGAGATGCGCAATCTGGTGAATGCCGACGTCAACATCGTGATGTATCGCGAATTCGGCCGTGGTCTGGCCGAGGTTCTGGGCAAGCCCTATCTTCAGGCACCCATCGGGCTGGACAGCACCACGCGCTTCCTGCGCAGCTTGGGCGAACTTCTGGGCCTTGACCCCGAACCTTTCATCGAGCGTGAAAAGCATTCCACGCTGAAGCCGGTCTGGGATCTGTGGCGGTCGGTGACGCAGGATTTCTTCGCCACGGCGAATTTCGGGATCGTGGCGAACGAAACCTATGCAAGGGGCGTGCGCAACTATCTGGAAACCGATCTGGGCCTGCCTTGTGCCTTTGCCGTGGCCCGGGTGGCCGGACAGAAGACGAATAACGAACAGGTCCGCGCGATGATCCGCCAGCACCGCCCGCTGGTGCTGATGGGGTCGATCAACGAAAAGATCTACATGGCTGAAATGAAGGGCGGGCACGGACCCGCGCCAACCTTCATCGCCGCCAGCTTTCCCGGCGCCGCCATCCGCCGCCATACCGGCACGCCCTTCATGGGTTATGCGGGGGCTGTCTGGATCCTTCAGGAAGTGTGCAACGGTCTGTTCGAGGCGCTGTTCCACATCCTGCCCCTGGGGTCCGAGATGGACAGCGCGGCCGCCACCCCCACCACGCTGCGCCGTGACATGCCTTGGGATGCCGATGCGCAGGCAGCGCTTGACCGCATCGTTTCCGACCATCCGGTCCTGACCCGGATTTCGGCGGCCAAAAGCCTGCGCGACGCGGCCGAGAAATCCGCGCTCGACCACGGGGCCGAGCGGGTGGTTCTGGAATTTGTCGAAGCACTGCGGGGCGATGCCCCGGCAGCAGCACTACCAGTACAAAAGGGAGGGACGGAATGAGTGACCATACCGCCGGCAGCCATGAGCATCACGTTCATCGCACGCCCAAGGCCGAATTCTACATCTATTTCGCCCTGATCTTCGTGGTCGCGATCCCCCTGGCCACGCTGGCCTGGGGTTGGTCGCTGATCCGCCATGGCAGTTTGCCGGTGCATGGGCCGCTGGCCCGCGCCTGGCGTGAGGCGGGGGCAATCACCCCTGCCATCTTCCGGCCGTAACGGCCGGCGTCATACCCTGTCCCATGCGCCCGCGGGACAGGGAAGCCTTTCGCCATCCGGGGTCACTCCCGGGGGGTGGAAACTCGGAAAGGCATTCAGCCGATCCGTGAACCCGGCCGCAGGGGATGCGGCGTCAGTCTGCCCATCCGGAGGATAGTATGGCTGATAAATCCGACCTGAGCTTCACAGGTCTCACCGACGAGCAGGCGCAAGAACTGCACTCCGTCTACATGAGCGGGCTCTGGCTCTTCACGGCGATTGCCGTGGTTGCTCATCTGGCGGTTTACATTTGGCGCCCCTGGTTCTGAGGAGGATCAAGACATGTCGAAATTCTACAAGATTTGGCTCATCTTCGATCCGCGTCGCGTTTTTGTGGCACAGGGCGTGTTCCTGTTCCTCTTGGCGGCGATGATCCACCTCGTGCTGCTTTCGAACCCGGCCTACAACTGGTTCGACATCGCCGCTGCAAAGCACGGCTATGTCACAGCGCCGGCCGAGTAAGCGACAGCGCTCACTGCGGGCGGCATGGCCAGCCCTTGTCGCCCGCAGCATCCAAGCAAAGTCTTCAAGACGGTCCCGCCTGACGCATCCCGCGTGAGGGAAAGGGCCCGCCTGCTTAACGCGGAGAGGGAAGCATGGCACTGCTCAGCTTCGAACGAAAATACCGCGTGCCGGGCGGCACGCTTGTCGGCGGGAACCTGTTCGACTTCTGGGTCGGCCCCTTCTACGTCGGCTTCTTTGGCGTCACGACATTCTTTTTCGCGGCGCTCGGAACAATCCTGATTTTCTACGGGGCCACGCTGCAAGGCACCTGGAACCCCTGGCTGATCTCGATCAACCCACCGCCCGTTGAAATGGGCCTTGCCTTTGCCCCGCTGAAACAGGGGGGACTGTGGCAGATCATCACGATCTGTGCCGTCGGCGCCTTTGTCAGCTGGGCCCTGCGCGAGGTTGAAATCTGCCGCAAACTGGGCATGGGCTATCATGTGCCCTTTGCCTTTGGCGTGGCGATCTTTGCCTATGTCACTCTGGTCGTGATCCGGCCGCTTCTGATGGGGTCATGGGGCTATGCCTTCCCCTACGGGATCTGGACGCACCTCGACTGGGTTTCGAACACGGGCTACACCTACGGCAACTTCCACTACAACCCGGCGCATATGATTGCGGTGTCGTTCTTCTTCACGACGGCGCTGGCGCTTTCCCTGCACGGGGCGCTGATCCTTTCTGCGGCCAACCCCGAAAAGGGCAAGGAAATGCGCACGCCCGACCACGAGGATACCTATTTCCGTGATCTGATCGGCTATTCGGTCGGCACGTTGGGCATCCACCGCATCGGCCTTCTTCTGGCGCTGAACGCGGGCTTCTGGTCGGCCATCTGCATCGTCATCTCGGGCACCATCTGGTTCGACCAGTGGGTCGTCTGGTGGGACTGGTGGCTGCAACTGCCGTGGTGGGCCGATATCGCGGGAGGCGTAAATGGCTGAGTATCAGAATATCTTCACCCAGGTGCAGGTCCGCGCCGCCCCGGAAATGGGCATGGTTGAAGGCGTGGAACTGGACAACCGCACCTCTTCGGCCGGGTTCTCGAACCTTGCCGGCTGGTTCGGCAACGCCCAGCTTGGCCCGGTCTATCTGGGCACGATGGGGGTGATCTCGCTGGCCTCGGGTCTGACATGGTTCGTCATGGTCGGCCTGTGGTTCTGGTATCAGGCGGGGTTCAACCCGGCCGTGTTCCTGCGCGATCTGTTCTGGTTCAGCCTTGAACCGCCAGCCGAGGAATACGGTCTGGGCTTTGCGCCGCTGAAAGAGGGCGGGTGGTGGCTGATCTCCAGCTTCTTCCTGCTGATTGCGGTCTGTTCTTGGTGGGTCCGCACCTGGCTGCGTGCGCAAGCGCTTGGCATGGGCAAGCATGTCGCCTGGGCCTTTGCCTCTGCGATCTGGCTGTTTCTGGTGCTGGGCCTGTTCCGCCCGGTCCTGATGGGATCGTGGAGCCACGCTGTGCCTTATGGCATCTTCAGCCACCTTGACTGGACCAACCTGTTCAGCCTGACCTATGGCAACCTGTTCTATAACCCGTTCCACGCGCTTTCGATCGCGTTCCTCTATGGCTCGGCGCTGCTGTTTGCCATGCACGGGGCCACGATCCTTGCCGTCAGCCGCTTCGGCGGGGACCGGGAACTGGAACAGATCGCCGACCGGGGCACGGCATCGGAACGGGCGGCCCTGTTCTGGCGCTGGACCATGGGCTTCAACGCCACGATGGAAGGCATTCACCGCTGGGCCTGGTGGTTTGCGGTTCTGGTAACGCTGACCGGCGGCATCGGGATCCTGCTGACGGGCACGGTTGTCGACAACTGGTATGTCTGGGCCCAGGAACACGGCTACGCGCCGCTTCAGTAAGGAGAGCACGATGTCTGACGACTATTTCGACGAAGGACGCACGGCCCGCCTGACCTACTGGGGCCTTGGCCAGATGCTGAAGGGGGCGGGCTATGCGGCTGCATTCCTTCTGGCCATCGGGCTGGTGCTTTGGGTGATCTATGGTGTGGGCCTTCTGCTGCCCGAAGAAAGCAAGCAGGCGCCTTCGCCCTATGGTGCGCTGGAACAGCCGCTGACGGTTCAGGGCAACGATCTGGCCTGAAGGCGAAAGACCTGACGGCCAAAAGGCCCGAAGGCGAAAACACGGCCCGGGGCGTGCGCAGCCTTACAGCGCGCCCCCGGCCCATTCATCCGGGCGCAATGCCAGCCCGGATCCGGGGCGCAACCACAGCCCGGTTCCCTTCCTGTTGGCGACAGGGACCTGGTGCCGTGTGGGCCAAGTCCACACGGCACCCTTTTCCATTCCGGCTCAGGGAGGACGCAACCATGAGCAGCGAGATGACCCACCAGACCCCCACGCTTGACCGGGTGACCGGCCCGGCCGATCTGAAGGCGCTGTCGGACGCCGACCTGCGGCTTCTGGCCGACGAGCTTCGCCGCGAGACGATCGAGACGGTCAGCCGGACCGGCGGGCATCTGGGATCGTCCCTTGGGGTGGTTGAACTGACGGTGGCCATTCATGCCGTCTTCAACACGCCGATGGACAAGCTGATCTGGGATGTGGGCCACCAGTGCTATCCCCACAAGATCATCACCGGGCGGCGCGACCGCATGCTGACGCTGCGGCAGGCGGGTGGGCTTTCGGGCTTCACCAAACGTTCGGAATCCGATTTCGATCCCTTCGGCGCGGCGCATTCCTCGACCTCGATCAGCGCGGCGCTTGGCTTTGCGGT
>JALQTL010000375.1 GCA_023260935.1 Paracoccaceae bacterium | reverse complement strand
CGAAGTAACGTGACCCACAAACTGTGAAGCTGACACCCAGATCATCGGACCGAAATCCTACTGGGCCGATATGCTGCGATCAGACGCCGATGCGCCCAAACCGCCCGCATATCCCTTCATTCATCATCAATGTCAAAGAGCGCAGACACAAAAATCACAGAACCGCCAATCCCTTGGCGCTTCCCGCAACCGTGCATCCAGAGTTTCCTACCATCGAAACCTTCCGATCCCGATCACCAATCCGGCCGTCACCGCGTCGCCGCGTCCCGTCCGTTTCGGTGAGGCGGTGTTTACGAACGGTGGCCGGCAGCTGCAAGAGGAAAAGTGCGAAAGATCGAAGTTTTTTTGCCGACCCCATATTTTGTTGGGTCTAATGCCTGTCTTGGTGGCAGCGCGCCGGGCTGTTTGGCAGCCTGACAAGCCCCCTCGCAAACCAAAACCGGGAATCAGGCACGCTTTCAACAGACTCGGCCCGGGATTGCCCCCCCGAATTCGGGACGAGTCGCCCCCCGGCACCTGAGTTTCATCCCTTGATCCCAGTCGCCATGATGCACAGAAGCTCGAACATCACGCTGGCGCCCAGATAGGCCGTCATCCCACCCAGGTCGAAGGGGGGTGAAACCTCGACCACATCGGCCCCCACGATGTTGACCCCGGCCAGAAGATGCACCACCCGCAGCGCCTGCCAACTGTTGGGCCCGCCGATTTCGGGCGTGCCCGTGCCGGGGGCAAAGGCCGGGTCGATGAAATCGATGTCATAGGACACATAGGTGCGCCCACCCCCTGCCCTGTCCCGCGCCTCGGCCATGACATCCTCCAGCGGTCGACTGTGGAACTCTTCGATCGGGATGACGCGGATGCCCACTGACTTGGCAAAGTCACGGTCCTCGAAATCATAGGCGGTGCCGCGAATGCCGATCATTGTCACCCGGACCGGGTCAAGCAGCCCTTCTTCCACCGCTCGGCGGAACGGGGTGCCATGAGTATAAAGTGAGCCCCCGAAGTAACTGTGAAACAGATCGGTGTGACTGTCGAAGTGGATCATGCCCAAGGGGCCATCGCCCGCAAGGGCCCGCAGGATCGGCAAGGTGCATAGATGATCGCCCCCCGCCGTCAGCGGACGGATGCCTTTTTGCTGCAAGTCGCGATAGAACCGCTCCATGCGGCCAAGGCTGTCCATCAGATCGGCGGGGTTCGGTGCGACATCGCCCAGATCGGCACAGCGCGCGGCCTCGAAAGGGCGCACCCGGGTGACACCGTTTTCCGCCCGCATCATCGTTGAGGCGTCGCGCAAGGCCCGCGGGCCGTGGCGGGGGCCGGGGCGGTTTGTCGTGCCGCCATCCCAAGGCGCGCCCACGAGACCGATCTGAACCTCGTCCAGACGAGGGTGCCCGGGGGGCACATGAGGCAGGCGCATGAAGGTGGGAACACCCGCGAATCGCGGCAGCTCGAAACCGGAGACGGGGATAAAGAACGGGTCCTGGGGCACGGCCATGGTCCTTTGTGAAAGGGGACTCTCGCCGCATCACACCCCGGAAGTTCCGCCCTGTCACCCCCATATCCGGCACATGGCCGGCCAATCTGCGCCGGAACCGGCCCGCACGCCGCCGTTGCCCTTGACCACTGGCCCCCCTTCGGCCCTTATCTGCCAAACTCAAATCAACGGAAACGCCATGTTCAACAAGACCGCCGACCCGACTTCTGCCCCCAGCCCGGCGATGCCTGCCTCGAACACCAAGTCCGTCTTTTCGTCCGATCTTCGGATTTCGGGTGAAATCAGTTCGACCGGCGATATCGAGATGGCGGGAGAGATTGATGGCAACATCAACGCCCGGCAAGTGACCATCGGCGTCGAAGGCCGGGTGAACGGCGCACTGAAGGCCGATGCCGTGGATGTAAAGGGCCAGCTTGACGGCACGGTTGATGCCGGCAGCTTCACCCTGCGCAGCACGGCCCATGTGTCGGCCGATGTGTCCTATGCCACGCTTGTCATCGAAAGCGGTGCCCAGATCGACGGGCGCTTTGCCCGCCACAAGTAACCGCCCCTGCGATGATCGCTTCGGAACCGGACCCTGCCCATTTGGCAGGGTCTTTCATTTTTGCGGGATCGAATAGGTCAGGCCCGCGCGCGCCACGGGGTCGGGCCGCCCGTCGGAATACAGAACCACATCCCCCACCGCCAATACCCGACCCAGTTTCAAGATCCGGGCCTGCCCGATCAGATCACGGCCCGCTTCGGGCTTGCGCATGAAGTCGATGGCACAATTGGTGGTCACGGCCAGCGCCACCGGGCCAAGCCGCGACAGGATCGCCAGATACAGCCCAACATCGGCCAAGGCGAACATGGACGGCCCGGAAACCGTGCCGCCGGGGCGCAGGTGGCGCGCGGCTACCAGCAGCCGGACCCGCACGCCTGCCTCGTCAACATGCTCTACACGAAAATCATCGGCCACCTGAGGGAAGTCGCGGGCCATGAAAGCCTGCAATTCCGCCGCATC
Organism: Paracoccaceae bacterium; assembly: GCA_023260935.1. Classification (GTDB taxonomy): domain Bacteria; phylum Pseudomonadota; class Alphaproteobacteria; order Rhodobacterales; family Rhodobacteraceae; genus Pseudotabrizicola. The sequence continues at coordinate 4,584 of JALQTL010000375.1, read as the reverse complement.
CATTTTCAAGCTCACGTCTTTCCCTCATGCCCGTTCCCGGCCTAAGCTGACCGGAAACCGGCGGAGGATGCAATGACCGAACCCCATCATGTTCAGCGCGAGGATACTGCCGGCATCGCTGTGCTGACCCTGAACGATCCGGCCCGCCTGAATGCGCTGTCGGACGCAATGATTGCCGCGCTGTCAGGGCATCTGGACGATCTGGCTCAGGATCGCTCGATCCGCGTGGTCATCCTGCGGGGCGCCGGCCGCTGTTTTTGCGCAGGCCACGACCTGAAAGAGATGCAGGCGGCCCGTCAGGCTGAAGATGGCGGTGCGGCCGCCTTCAAGGATCTGTTCGATCGCTGCGCCACGATGATGCAGAAAATCCCCTCCCTGCCCCAACCTGTGATCGCGCAGGTGCATGGCATTGCCACCGCTGCCGGGTGCCAACTTGTCGCCTCATGCGACATGGCCGTCGCCGCAGAAGGCACGCGCTTTGGCGTGAACGGGGTCAACATCGGGCTCTTCTGTTCCACCCCGATGGTTGCCCTGACCCGAAAGGTACCCCCCGCCGTGGCCTTCGAAATGCTGACGACAGGCGAATTCATCGATGCCGCCCGCGCGCGGGAGGTGGGGCTGGTCAACCGGGTTGCCGCGCCCGAGGCGCTGGAAAGCACCACCGCCCAGCTTGCCGAAACCGTCGCGGCGAAGCTTTCGGCCGCCGTCAAGATCGGCAAGCGTACCTTTTACGAACAGATGGGCCTGTCCACGGCCGCCGCCTATGATCATGCCGGAACCGTCATGGTGGAAAACATGCTGTGGCGCGATACGGATGAGGGCATCGCCGCTTTCCTTGAAAAGCGCCCGCCGAACTGGAAATAAAAACCCGGAATTTCAAGCCAGCCCTTATCGCCTGACCTCAGCCACGTCCCCCGGTGCCCAACCGCAAGACCAGCGCAAGCGCACCCAGTGACAGCCCAAGTGCTGCCCACAACAGCAGCATCGGCCCACCGATGGCCATCAGCGCCGTGCCGACAGCAGGGGCAATGGCAGTCGCGGCAACGGCCGGCAGCGAAATGGCTGCCGATGCCGCAGCATAATCCTGCGGCCCGTTCACCTCGGCCACAAGCAGCGGCTTCAGGATCGTCAGAACCCCCATTGCCGCCCCCTGCACAGCCGCAAAGGCAAAGACTGTCCAAAGCCCCAACCCCTGCGCCAGAAGAAAGACCGCCCCGGCGACCATGGCCAACACCGTCCACAGGCTTGCCCTTCGGCTGGCCAGACGGTCGCCCGCTGCCATCAGCGCCAGCCGCCCCAACACCTGCGCCGGCCCGATCAGCGCCGCGGCCAGAACCGCCGGTCCTTCGGCCACCCCCAGACGGTCCAGCATCGGGCGCAACAGGCCCAGGATCATCCAGTGATCAAGGTTCAGCAGCGTGAAAAGCCCCATCAGCCCCACCGCCCCCGGCCGGCGGATCAGATCGGCCCAACGCGCCGCCCGCACCGTGGGCGCGGCGCCACGGGGACGACCACCCCCCAGCACAAAGGCGCCCCAAGCCTGCAACGGCAACATGACGCCCAGCACCGCCACCACCGCCACCCAGACCGCACCACGCCATCCATGATCCGCCGCCAGCCATGCCCCGGCCGGAAAGGCCAGCGTCGATGCCAACCCGGCCACCAGCGTCACCCTTGTGATCGCGCCGCGCGCCTCGGGGCCGAACCGGCGGATCATCAGCGCAAAGCACACCTCGTATAGCGTCATCGACGCCGCCGCCCCAAGGCCAGCAAAGGCAAGAAGATAGGCCACCGGGTGCCATGCCAGCGCCAGCAGCGCCAGCGCGCCGGCCCCCAGCACCGTGCCCAGCGTCATCAGCCGCAAGGCAAAGCCCTGATCCACCCAGCGGCCGACCAAGGGCGACAGAACCGCCGCCATGCTGATCGAAACCAGCGGACCCGCGGCAATGACCCCGGCCCCCCAGTCAAGCTCTTGCTGCCAGACCAGAACCAGCGCCGCGAAGATATAGAAAAAGCAGGCATAGCCCAGCATCTGCCCAAGGGCCAGCGCCCAGACCGCCCGTTCCTCGCGCAGCAGCGCCATTGGCTTACAGCCGGTAGATTTCGCCGAACTTGGCTTCCAGATAGTCCAGCAGCGGGCCCTCGTCAGGCTCGGCGCCGCAGGCCCGCGCCACAACATCCTTCGGTTCGTAAAGCCCGCCATGACGTTGCAGGTTTTCGCGCAGCCATGCGGTCGCCGGCGTGGCATCGCCGCGGGCAAGATGGGCGTCGATATCGGGCACCGCACGGCGCAGGGCCAGCATCAGGCAGCCGGCATAGACATTCCCCAGCGAATAGGTGGGGAAATAACCGAAAAGCCCGCAGGACCAATGCACATCCTGCAACATCCCCAGCGAGGGCTGCGTGACCTTCACCCCGAAATCGGCCAGGAACCTGTCATTCCAGGCAGCTTCAAGATCGGTTACGGCCAGATCGCCCCGGATCAACGCCTGTTCCAGATCGAACCGCATCATCACATGCAGGTTGTAATGAACCTCGTCCGCCTCGGTGCGGATGAAGCCGGGCTGCACACGGTTGACCGCGCCATAAAAAGCATCCGGATCGGCTATGCCGAAATCACCGAAGCGTTCAACCATCTGCCCAAGCATCCACCCGGTAAAGGCCCGGCTGCGCCCCATCTGGTTTTCATAGATACGGCTCTGGCTTTCATGCACCCCCATGCTGACGCCGTTGCCCAAGGGCGTCAGCCGGTAATCGGGATCGATCCCCAGTTCATAGCAGGCATGGCCGACCTCGTGGATGGTGGAATAGAAACAGTTGAAAGGCTCGGACTCCACCACCCGCGTGGTAATGCGCGCATCATCGCCCGACCCGGAACTGAAGGGATGCACTGCAAGATCCAGCCGCCCACGGGTGAAGTCATAGCCGAATGCCGTGGCCAGATCGCGGGCAAAGCGTAGTTGGGCCGCCTCCCCGAAATGCCCCGAAAGCCGGGGCGGCTGATAGGTTGCGCCAAGAACACGCTCGCGCAGCGATACCAGACGTGGACGCATCCGCCCGAACATCGCACCGATACTGGCCGAGGAAGCCCCCGGTTCATAATCGTCGATCAGTGCGTCATAGGGATCGCCCCCTTGCGCAAGGCAGGCGCCTTCCTCTTGCCGCAGGCGGATGACCTCGGCCAGCACCGGCAGGAACGAAGCCACGTCATCACGCGCCCGCGCATCGGCCCAGATGCCCTGCGCCCTGCTTGTGACGCGGGCCAGCTCTTGGGCCAGTCGGGCAGGAACCTTGGTCATCCTTGCATGGCTGCGGCGGATGTGACGCAAGTTCGCCGCCCCCACCTCGTCACCCGGCACGGCTCTTTCCAGCCAGTCGGCAAGGCGCGGATCGGTGCGGCGGGCGTGCAGCACCCCCTCCATCGCCGCCATCTCTTCCGACCGCTGTTCCGCGGCCCCGGCAGGCATCATCGTTTCCTGATCCCAGCCCAGACGCCCGGCCACCTGCGCCAGCGCCTCGGTTTCTCGCTGAAACGCCATCAATTCATCATAGGCGGCATTCGACAGCATCATGCGGTTCCCTTGCGGATGGACCCGGCCAGCGGGTATTGCGAAAGATGGCGGGCGCGGATGATCAGCACCCACAGAAGAACCGCACCGACCTGATGGGTGATCGCCACATGCAGATGCGCCGCCGTCAGCGCGGCCGCGATGCCAAGGCCCATCTGCGCCACCATCATCAACATCACCATGTTGAAGGCAAAGCGCGTATTGGCATGCGAAGACTTGCGCCCGCGCAGCCAGACCACCACGCCAAAGACGAACAGCAGATAGCCTGACATCCTGTGCATGAACTGCACAAGACCGGGGTTTTCAAAGAAGGCGTGCCAGATCGGCAGCGCCCCGCCCTGCCCGTCAGGCACATAGAAGGCATCGGCAGGGAAGAACTGACCGTTCATGTCGGGCCACGTCGGAAAGGCCCGGCCGGCATCAATGCCCGCCACCAGTGCGCCCAGCAGGATTTGCAGGAAAGCAAAATGCATCAGCCCTGTGGAAAGCCCGAAAAGCTTGCCCTCGCGCGCGCGCCGGGCCTGCAAGAGATCGGCCTCGCTGCGCCCCAGCAGGAACACATACCACGCCAGCACACCCAGAATGACAAAGGCCAGCCCAAGATGCGTGGCCAGACGGTAAGAGGCCACATCAACCCGCGCCCCGCCAAGGCCCGAGGAAACCATCCACCAGCCGATCGCGCCCTGCGCGCCGCCCAGCACCCCCAGTAGCAAAAGCCGCCCCGTCCAGCCCGCCGGAATACGCCGCGCCGCCAGAAAGCCGACAAACCCCAGTGCCCAGACCAGCCCGATCACCCGGCCCAACTGCCGATGGCCCCATTCCCACCAGTAGATGAACTTGAACTCCTCAAGGGACATGCCCTTGTTCTGAAGCTGGTATTCAGGGATCTGGCGGTATTTTTCAAACTCTGACGCCCATGCCGCATCCGACATCGGGGGCAACGCCCCTGTCACCGGGCGCCATTCGGTGATCGACAGGCCAGAATCCGTGAGCCGGGTCAGGCCGCCCACCACAA
>JALQTL010000204.1 GCA_023260935.1 Paracoccaceae bacterium | reverse complement strand
CGCCAACGGTCAGCACCCCCAGTTCGCGCGCGGCCTGAGCAATGATCGGGGCCGCACCCGTGCCGGTGCCGCCGCCCATGCCGGCGGTGATGAAGCACATGTGCGCGCCTGCCAGATGATCGACAATTTCTTCGATCGTCTCTTCGGCGGCGGCGGCGCCAACGGTCGGCCGGGCCCCTGCCCCAAGCCCCTCGGTCACTTTCACACCCATCTGGATGCGGCTGGTGGCCTTCGACTGCTGCAAGGCCTGCGCGTCGGTGTTCGCCACCACGAACTCGACCCCCTCAAGCTGCTGTTCGATCATGTTGTTGACCGCATTGCCGCCCGCGCCACCGACGCCGAAAACCGTGATCCGGGGCTTAAGCTCCGGCTGCTGCGCATTCATGATGAGGTTGAGTGCCATTGGTCCAATCCGCCTGTCGTTTGTTGTGCCGCCAGAGTTTTTCTTGCCGCCATTACCACTTAATGCCGGTTGCACACGCCTGTCCCGGGCGTGTGCCCCCCGAATTGCCCGCCAGAATACCGGCAGGACGCCGCCGCGTCACGAAAAAAACGCGGATTCGCCACAAAATATAGGGGATTTCCCACACCAATCAGCGGGATTTCGCCTGATACGCTGGATATGGGGGTTACCAGTTGTCCTTGAACCATTTGACGACCCTTTTTAGCGACCGCGCCGGGTAGCGTTCGGCGGGAATTTCGAAATCCCACCATTCGTCCTGGGGGTGCGTAGCAAAGAGGCACAACCCGATAGAGGAGGAGAACGCCGCCCCCTTGGCGGCTTCCGGCATGCCCTGCACCCGCAGCGGACGGCCAAGGCGGACCCTCTGGCCCAGAATGCGGCTGGCCAGCCCGTCCAGTCCGGGGATCTGGCTGCCCCCCCCTGTCAGCACGATCTGCTGGCTGGGAAGATGATCGAACCCGGCTGCATCCAGCCGCAGGCGAACCTCTTCCAGAATTTCCTCGACCCGGGGGCGCATGATGCCGATCAGCTCGGTCCGGCTGATCTGGCGACGATCCTTTTCCCAATCGCCACTGTCGCCGCCAACCTCGATCATCTCGCGGTCATCCATGCCGGTGGCCACGACGCCGCCGTGCTTTGTCTTGATGCGTTCGGCCACCGCATGCGGCACCATCAGCCCCTTCGAGATGTCAGAGGTGACATGATCGCCGCCCATGCGCACACTGTCGGCATAGATCATGTGCTTCTTGATGAATATCGAGATCCCGGTGGTGCCGCCGCCCATGTCGATGCAGGCGGACCCCAGTTCCTGTTCATCCTCAACCAGGCTGGCGATGCCCGAGACATAGGCCGAGGAGGCCAGCCCCGCCAGTTCCAGATCGCAGCGCTGGATGCAGTGCAGGATGTTCTGCACGACGGTGCCGTCGACCGAAAGAAGGTGCATGTCCGTCGCCAGCCGGTTGCCGATCTGGCCGCGCGGATCGCCCAGACCCGACCGGTGATCCAGCGCGAAATTGACCGGCTGGGCATGCAGCACTTCGCGCCCCGGGCCGATATTGGGCATGTCGCAGGCGGCCAGCACCCGGGCCACATCCTGTTCCGACACCACGCTGTCTTCCAGGTCAATCTCTCCCGCAAGGCCATAGCTGCGCGGCTCAGCCCCCGAAAAACAGGCAATCACATGGTCAACACGCACATTGGCCATCTTCTGCGCGGCCTGAACGGCGGTGCGCACCGCGCGTTCGGTTTCCGCCATCACCGAAATTTCGCCAAAGCGCACCCCGCGCGAACGTGTTGTCGCCGCCCCTATCACCCGGAACGACGATTGCCCCGCCATCGGGCCCACACCATCGTCGGCAAATTCCGAAGGGCCGTCAAAGCGCAGGATCAGGCAGGCGATCTTGCAGGTGCCGATATCAAGGATTGCGATCACACCCCGCTGCATTGCCACCCGGCGCATGTTCCGCATGGCGCGTTGGGATTGGTAGAGGTCGGTCATAGCTCGCTCCCGCTGATGTCGATACCCTGTGCCTGCCGCCGCTGGTTCAGCGCATCGGGGGCCAGCCGCAGCACGGGGCGATGATGTGTTCGCAGATCTACCGCCAGCACGTCGCGGCCCAGCAGATCATGGGCCTTGTCCAGCGCGATCAGCCGCTCGACGGCGGCAATGGGGTTCTTGGCCGGCAGAAGGATGCGCTGGTTGCGGTCCAGCACCAGATCCCAGCGGCGGTCCCCCACCCGCACCAGACCGCGCAAGCGCGGCACGATGGGCTGTGCCGCCGCGATCAGGGCCATGGCTTCGGGCGTGGCCAGATCGGCCCCGTCACCGGCCACAATCGGCAGATCGGGCCTGTCGCTGCGCGCGCCAAGGCTGGCCACGCGGTGCCCGGTGGCATCCAGCATCTCGATCCCGGTATCGGTCCGCCACAGAACGACCGGCACGCGCTCGGTGATCTTGACCTCCAGCACCCCGCCCGACCGCACGATCAGATCGGCCTGCGCCACGGCGTCCAGTTCCTGAATGCGGTCGCGGGCGGCCACAAGGTCGATGGCAAAGGAAGACAGCGGCAAGGTCAGATCAAGCCTCTGGCGCACGGCATCGGCCAGTTCGGGCGACGCGCCTTCGACCGAAACAAGGCTTACTGTGAATTCGGGCCGGTTCTCGAACCGCTCACGCACGCCGGCAACCGCGCCGGCAATGGCATCACGCCGGCCGGCATCCGCCAGAAACAGACCGACGGCCCCCAGAAAAAGAACCGCCGGCACCCCGATCCGAAAGCCGGTGCGGAACATCGGCGTCAGCCACAAGCGGTGCATCCGGTAGGCCCAGCGGGACGGCGCCGGATCGCGCCGGACGGCCGGGGCATGCAGCGCGCGGCGGGGCGGGATCATCGATTGCACGATGCATCCTCCACAAGCCACGCGCAAAGCGCCGGGAACCCGATCCCCAGATGGGCCGCCTGTTCCGGCGACAGCGACGTGGGCGTCATGCCCGGCTGGGTATTGGTTTCCAGCAGGACCAGCCCCTTCAGCCCCCGCGCCGTATCCCAGCGGATATCGGTGCGCGAAAGGCCCCGGCAGCCAAGTGCACGATGCGCGCGGAGCGCGTAGTCCATGCAGGCGGCCTCGATCTCGGCCGGAAGATCGGCGGGCACCTGATGCCGGCTGCCACCGGGTTTGTATTTGGCATCATAGTCATACCAGCCATCGGTGATGATATCTGTCACGCAAAGCGCGCGGTCGCCCATCACGCTGACGCTGAGTTCGCGGCCCGGGGCATAGCTCTCCACCATCACCACATCAGGCATAGCATCGGCAAGGTGGGGCGCATTGCTGCCTTCCTGCACGATGTAGACACCAACGGACGAGCCTTCGTTGTTCGGCTTGACCACATAGGGCGGCGGCAGGACATGGCCGGCCGACACTTCGGCCCGGGTGGCAAGCACGCTGTCCACCACCGGCAATCCGGCGGCACGATAAGCCTCTTTCGCCCGGGTCTTGTCCATCGCAAGGGCCGAGGCCAGCACGCCGGAATGAGTGTAGGGGATCTTCAGCCATTCCAGAATGCCCTGAACACAGCCATCCTCGCCCCAGCGGCCATGCAGGGCGTTGAAGACAACATCGGGCCTGATTTCAATAAGTTGGCCAGCAAGATCGGGGCCGGCGTCGACCTCGATCACGCTATATCCCGCCTCGCGCAGCGCCTTGGCACAGGCTGCACCTGTGACCAGAGACACCTCTCGTTCAGCCGAGAAGCCCCCCTTCAGAACCGCCACACGGGACATCCTGCTCGATGCACCCGCCATTTACTGCCTCTCGGACCATTCGGCCCGTTTTTCTTTTTATCTTCGCTACTTGCCAGCCGCCGGTTCGCCGACGCGCATGATTTCCCATTCTAGCGTGATCCCGCTGTTTTGGAAAACCCTTTTTCGCACCTCCTCGCCCAGATTTTCAAGGTCTGCGGCTGAGGCACCACCGGCATTGATCAGAAAATTGGAGTGCATTTCAGACATTTGCGCCCCGCCGATCCGGGCACCCCGCATCCCTGCGTCATCGATCACCTTCCAGGCCTTCAGCTCGTGGCTGTCATCGGCCCGACCGGTCGAGGAGTGCCCCACCGGATTGCGGAAGGTAGAACCTGCGCTGCGGTCTTTGGTGGGCTGGCTGGCATCGCGGCAGGCGATCTGATCTTCCATTTTCGCCTGCAACTCCAAAGGGTTGCCAAGGGGTGCGCGGAAGGTGGCGGCGGTGATCACCGCCCCTTCGGGAAGGTCTGACTGGCGGTAGCGCAGGTTCAGCGCCCGGGCGGGTAGTGTAACGATTTCCCCTTGCCGCGTGACGATGCGCAGGCTTTCCAGAACATCGGCAACGTAATGCCCATAGCACCCCGCATTCATGCGCAAGGCCCCGCCGATGCTGCCGGGAATGGTGCGCAGGAAGGTAAGGTCCAACCCCGCCTCGGCCGCCTTGCGGGCGACATGAGCGTCCAGCGCCGCCGCCCCGGCCACTACCCTATCCCCTTGGATTTCAATGGAATTGAAACCCCGCCCCAGCCGGATGACCACGGCCCGAAGCCCGCCGTCACGCACGATCAGATTGGACCCGACCCCCATCGGAAAGACCGGGATGGCCGGATCAAGACGGGCCAGAAAATCGGCCAGATCAGCCTCATCCGCGGGCTGGAACAGCCAATCGGCAGGCCCGCCCACGCGCAGCCATGTCAGGTCGGCCAAGGGCCGGTTCGGGGTCAGGGTGCCGCGCGGGGTGGGAAGCATGCTCATGCCCCGGTTGGTAGCCGGGAAAGCCGGCTTCCCGCAAGACCCACCGCGCGCTGGTGTAACCACAGGATTTTGCGGGGTTTTTGCGGTCTTGCCCGCGTCTTCCTTGCGTCTTCCTTTCGTCTTCCATCTGGAAGACGAGGGGAGGCGTTAAGGAATGGGGGGAATCAGGGGTCTAGCCGGCCCTGTTTGCCACAAACGCGCAGGTGCTTTTCGATCAGGCCGATCGCAAGATGGGTGACGAGCCTTAGGGGGGAGTAGGCGAGGCAGTAATCGGCACCGGCGTGCCAGAATGCAAGAGCCCCGCCAAAGCGGGGCCCAGGGACGTTGACAAAATCTAGACTGACCTAAGCTTGTCATCGCTCGGCGGCCAGCCTGCCTAGTGATCTAGGTCTTAAAGCCCGATGACCGGGAACCTCCTTTAGATAAGTCATTCTGGGTTCGGAATCAAGCTTCCCATGCCCAGTCCCCACAAGACGCCGTGACGCACGGCCTTCAGGTCTTCACCGGTCGCTTGTGGGTTTTCCCATTTTCGACGCCCTACCTTAAAGCCGTCTAAACGCCAGGTTCCCAGGTTCATCACCATGTCGCACTTCGCCCAGCACGGCAGGTCATCAGGTTCCTGAGGGTGGTAGTTCCTGGACAGACGAACATTGAATGGAAGGTTGTGAATGGGTGCTGTCAGGCTGATGGGCACAATCGTAACGATGTCATTCCGATGGGGCAGGCGCGGTGAAATAACCATCACCGGCCGCACCTTGACCATTTCGGGCACCCGAAACCCGTCAAAATCGCAGATGAGTATCTGTCCGGCTCTGGGGTGGTAGGCGAGTGTCATCAGGCACATTTCCTCCGATCTCGCCCATGCCTTGGCATCTTCCGGAAAACCCCGTTGCCCGACCGCAGCACATCGGCAAAGGCCGCCTCGGCGCTGTCGTTCCAGTGCCAGGTGTCGTCGAAGGCCTCGATCTGCGCGGCACTCCCCGACCCGCCCGGGGCCTTGAAAAGAACGTTGTAGCCGGCGTTCGAGTTGAAGGGCGGATCAAGGTAGATCAGGTCCACGCTTTCCGACGCGATGGAGTCGCGCAGGACGGCAAGATTGTCGCCGTAGTAAAGATGGTTGGTCATGCAATGCCCCCGTTTGGGAGGAATCTATGCGGCAAAAGGGGTTAACGGCAAGTGAAGCCGTGCGGGCCAAGGTGCCGGCGGGCGGGCCCCGGCCTGCGGGGTTACTCTGCCGGTTCTTCGGGCCTTGTGCGCGCCTTGAGCCAGCGGAAGAGGAAGATCACCGGCCAGCGCAGGACCGAGACGCCCCCGGCAAGGACGATCATGCCGATCACGGGGCCGTTCTGATACGTCACCCAGCCCACCAGCGGGATGCCGAGGGCGATCAGCACATAAGCCGCGGGCCAGTGGATGCGGTTGGGCAGCATCGCGATCACCGTGGCAACCACGGCCCAGAGGCAGGCGAGTGTCAGCGAGGCGGTCATCGCGCGGCCCCTTTGCGGCTGGAGGCGTGTGGCCCTGTCATGCGGCGCGGTCCGTCAGCTTGGCGGGCAGGTTGGTGGCCCAGGTGCTGATGGTGCCGGCGCCAAGGCAGACGAAGATATCGCCCGGGCGGGTCTGTTCGCGGAAAAGGCGGGCCAGATCGGCCTCGTCTATGCAGGCCCGCGCATGGCGGTGACCGTGGGCGATGAGGCCGGCCACCAGATCATCGCGGCTGGCGCCGGGGATCGGGTCTTCGCCCGCGGCATAGACTTCGGCAATGGCCACGACATCGGCATCGTTGAAGCAGGTGCAGAAATCCTCGAACAGGCTGGACAGGCGGGTGTAGCGGTGCGGCTGATGCACGGCGATGACCCGGGCACCGGGCGTGCCTTCGACCGCCTGACGGGCCGCCTTCAGGACAGCGGCGATTTCTACGGGATGGTGGCCGTAATCATCGATGATGGCGGTGCCGTTGACCTCTCCCACCTTGGTGAAGCGGCGGTTGACGCCGCCGAATGCTGCCAGCGCCTCGCGGATTTCGTCGCGTTTCATGCCAAGGTGGCGGGCGACGGCGACGGCGGCAAGCGCGTTCGAGACGTTGTGATCCCCCGGCATCGGCAGGGTGCAGCCATCGATGCGGGCATCCGGCCCTTCGGATTGCAGCAGGATATCGAAATGCGCGACGCCCTTGACATAGCGCAGGCCCGTGGCGCGCACATCGGCCTGGGCGTTGAAGCCGAAGGTGGTGATGCGCCGGTCTGTCACGCGGCCGACAAGGGCCTGCACCTCGGGGTGGTCGGTGCAGCAGACGGCAAGGCCGTAGAAGGGGATATTGGAGACGAAATCGAGAAAGCCCTTGCGCAGGTTTTCGATGGTGCCCCAATGCTCCATATGTTCCGGGTCGATGTTGGTGACGATGGCGATGGTGGCGGGCAGTCGGTTGAAGCTGCCGTCGGATTCGTCGGCTTCGACCACCATCCATTCCCCGGCGCCTGCGCGGGCGTTCGAGCCATAGGCGTGGATGACGCCGCCGTTGATGACGGTGGGATCGAACCCGCCCTTGTCGAGCAGGGTGGCGACCATGGTGGTGGTGGTTGTCTTGCCATGGGTGCCCGCGACAGCGATGTTCGAGCGCAGGCGCATGAGTTCGGCCAGCATCTCGGCCCGGCGGACGACGGGAAGCTTGCGGCGGCGGGCTTCCTCCAGCTCGGGGTTGCCCTTCTTGATGGCGGAAGAGATCACGACCACGGCTACGTCTTCGCCGATGTTGCTGGCCGCCTGCCCTTCGAAGAAGCGCGCGCCCAGTTTCACCAGACGGTCGGTGATCCTTGACGCCTTGGCGTCCGACCCCTGCACCCGGTAGCCATGAGTCATCAGAACCTCGGCAATGCCCGACATGCCGATGCCGCCGATGCCGACAAAATGGATGGCGCCCAGCTCAAGGGGCAGTTTGGTGGCATTCATGGCGTGACTCCCTGCACAAGGGCTTCGACAAGGGTGACAAGACGCAGCGTCGCGTCGGGGCGCCCTTGCGACAGGGCGTTGGCGGCCATCCGTTGCGCGGCCTCTGGCTGCGACAGGATCGCGGCCATGTGGCCACTGAGCGTGGCGGCGTCAAGCTGTTTTTCCGGGATCAGGATGGCGGCCTCGGCCTCGGTCAGGCCGCGGGCGTTTGCGGTCTGATGGTCACCTGTGGCGGCGGCAAAGGGGATCAGGATGGCCGGGCGGCCGATGATGCTGATATCGGCCACCGACGATGCGCCCGAGCGCGAGATGACAAGCTGGGCCTCTGACAGGCGGGCGGGAATGTCGCGGAAAAACGGCTGCACCTCGGCCCGGATGCCGGCGGCATCATAGGTTTCGGTGACGCGGGCGATGTCTTCCTCGCGCGCCTGATGGGCCACACGCAGGTTGCGGCGCAGACCTTCGGGAAGCCGGGCAACCGCTTCGGGCACCACATCCGACAGGATGCGCGCGCCCTGACTGCCCCCGATGACGACCAGGCTCATCGGATAATCGCCGGGAGGAATATAGGGGGCACCGGCGCGGTCCAGCACGGCCTGGCGCACCGGGTTGCCGGTGGGCTGGCCGGTGACGCCGGGCGGCAGGCTGGTGGGCCATGTGCCACAGGCAACGGTATCGACACGGGGCGCAAACAGCGTGTTCACCCGGCCCAGAACGCCGTTCTGTTCATGGATCATCCGCGGCCGGCGCAGCACCCAGGCCGCGGCCAGCGCCGGGATCGTGGGATAGCCGCCAAAACCCACCACAACAGCCGGGCGGTCGGCGATCTGGCCCCAGACGGCGCCAAGGATGCCAGCGGCAATGCGGAAGGGCACGGCCAGTTTCGCCAGCGCCCCGCCGCGCGCGAAGGTGGCAGAGGCAACCTGCTCTACCTTGACCACATGGGGAAAGCCGCCCGCATAGCGCGCGCCGCGCGCATCGGTGGACAGTTTCACCCGCCAGCCCTTGCGCACCATCGCCTCGGCCAGGGCTTGCGCGGGGAACATGTGCCCCCCCGTGCCCCCGGCCGCGATCAGAAGAAGCGGCTCTTTTCCCATCGCCGGCCCCCTCAGCGCCCGCGGCGCAGGATATCGCCCATCTGGCCCTGCGGCCGCGTGCGCGTCAACGCCAGAAGCATGCCGACGGTGATGCCCGCGGCGATGATCGAAGACCCGCCATAGCTGACAAAGGGCAAGGTCATCCCCTTGGCCGGCAAGAGCCGCACCGCAACGCCCATGTTGATCATGGCCTGAACCCCGAAGATGCAGGCAAGGCCCGTGCCCGCCAGCCGGATGAAGGGATCGCGTTCCCGCATCAGCCGGAAAAGGGAGCGCACCACGATGGTGGCATAAAGCGCGATGATGATCAGAACAAGGATCAGGCCATATTCCTCGGCAGCCACGGCAATGATGAAATCGGTATGCGCATCGGGAAGGGTCCATTTCACCTGCCCCTCGCCCACGCCGACGCCGAAGAACCCGCCTTCCTGAATGGCGTTGGTGGCATAGCCGATCTGGCTGCGCGGATCGATCTCGGCGTTCAGGAAGCCGTCGATGCGGCGTGCGAAATGCTCCGAGGATTCGTACGCCAGCGTGCCACTGAAACCGACCACACCGATGATCACCGCAATCAGCAGCATCGGCGCCCCGGCAACGAAATAGATCACGCCCCAGCCGAACAGAACCAAGGCCGACTGGCCGAAATCGGGCTGGATCGCCAGAAGCATCACCACCGCCGCGGCAATGCACAGCGAAACCGTCTTGCCCGGCGGACCGTTCAGATCCTGACTGGCCGCCATCAGCCAGGCGGAGAGGATCATGAACCCGGGCTTGAGAAATTCTGACGGCTGGATGGAGGCGAAACCGAAGGAAAACCACCGCACCGCCCCCTTGCCGAAATCGGTGCCCAGGAAAGGCAAGAGCAGCAAGGCAATGAAGGTCAGAAGAAAGCCGATCGTGCCCAGCCGACGCACCCCGGCCGGCGGCAGCATCGAGATGCCCACCATCACCACCAGCGCGACCGAGCCGAAAAAGGCCTGCCGCTGGACGTAATAGAAATCGTCAAGCCCGTTACGCGTGGCCAGCGGCACCGAAGCCGCAAGACCCAGCAACAGGCCGATGCCGAAAAGCACCATGATCGCGGTCAGCGACCATTTGTCGATGGTGCGCCACCAACGGGGAAGCACCGGGTCCGATACCCGCGAGGGCATGGAGCCATAGACCATCTCTGTCATGGGGTCCGCCTGTATTCACTGCTCTGCCACTGACCGGGTTGCCCCCGGTTCTAAGCCGAAACTGTAACGGGAATCGCCTGACATGGCCAGATAAAACGACGATCCTTGACCCGGGATTTCAGCCCCCGCCCCGCCTTTTCGACCCCCGTGCCGGCAGCATCCGACCGCGCCCATAGATTTGAGTATTTGGGCCAAGATGAAGCTGCAAGCGCTGTCTTTGGGCTTTCATCTTGGCAAAAATACTCAAATGCCGACGCCAGCCCAAGACGTGCCCGGCCGGTGAGGAGAGGGGTCTTATCGACGGGCCGGTCAGCGGGAAATGAGGGCGGCGACGCGGGCGGTGAAATCTTCGCCGCGTTTTTCGAAATTCGGGTATTGATCGAAGCTGGCGGCGGCGGGGGCCAGCAGGACCACTTCATCCGCCTGCGCCTCGGCCGCCGCGCGGGCTACGGCGCGGTCCATGGTTTCGCAGATCTCATGCGGGGTATCGCCCAGTTGCAGGGCGAAATCGCGGGCGGAATGGCCGATCAGATAGGCCTTGACCACAGAGCCGAGGAAGGGCTGAAGCGCCGCGATCCCCCCGTCCTTGCCCAATCCGCCCGCGATCCAGCGGATTTTCGGAAAGGCTTGCAGCGCCTTGGCGGCACTGTCGACATTGGTGGCCTTGGAATCGTTGATGAAGCGCACGCCGTCCTTTTCGCCGACAAGCTGGCTGCGGTGGGGCAGGCCGGCGAAGGAATGGAAGGCCTGCTCGATCAGCCGGGGCGCGATGCCAAGCGCGCGGGTCGCGGCATAAGCGGCGCAGGCGTTCTGGTGGTTATGGGCGCCGGGCAGGCCCGCCACCGCGCGCAGGTCGATTGCCGCCATCTGACGGCCCTTGCGCCATTCCGCCAGAAAGCCTTTGCGCGCGAAGACAGACCAGCCGAAGCCTTCCAGCTTTTGCCCCGAAGAGATGCGGATCACCCGGTCATCCCCCGGGCCCTGCCCCATCTGGTTGGCAAGGAAGCGGCCTTCGACCTCGTCCACGCCCACCACCGCGCGGTCTGGCCCGCCTTCGGCAAAAAGCCGGCGCTTGGCGGCGAAATAGCCGCCCATGCCGTTATGGCGGTCAAGGTGGTCGGGCGAAAGATTGGTGAAAACCGCAATATCGGGGGTCAGGGCGCGGGCCAGTTCCGTCTGATAGCTGGAGAGTTCCAGCACCACCACCTCGCCGTCCTGCGCGGGGGTGATGGACAGCACGCCGGTACCGATGTTGCCGGCCATCTGCGTGGGTCTTCCGGCGACCTGAAGGATATGGTGAATGAGCGCCGTGGTCGTCGATTTGCCGTTCGACCCGGTCACCGCGATCACCCGGGGGGTGGTGTCCATATTGTCCCATTCGGGGCGGGCGAAGCTTTGGAAGAAGAGGCCGATGTCATTGTCGACCGGCACCCCGAGATCGAGCGCGCGGTCGATCACGCGGTTCGGGGCGGGGTAGAGATGCGGAATGCCGGGAGAGACGATCAGGGCGGCGACGCCGTCAAGTGCCGCATGGCGCGACAGGTCGGTCAGGGTGAACCCTTCGGCTTCGGCCCGGGCGCGGGCTTCGGGGCTGTCATCCCACAGAAGCGGCGAGGCGCCGCCGGCGGCAAGCGCGCGGGCGGTGGCAAGGCCGGACCGGCCGAGGCCGAGGACGGCCACTTTCTGATCCTTGTAGCCGATGACCGGAATCATGCGCCCTCTCCCCCCGCTGGCCCCGGGGTCAGGGATAGGGGAGCGCGGGGCAAAGGGGAAGGGGGGTGGGCGGCAAAGGCTGCGGCGAGGGCGGCGGCCCCGGCCTCGGTCAGGGCGTAAACCCCCCTCTCCCGGCGCAGGAACCAGCCGTAGTGATTGTCGCGCAGGATGGTGCCGGCGCGGCCGATGCCGGTTGCCGCCGCAAGGGCGCGCGGGCTGGCCGGCCCGGGCGCCATGAGCGCGGCAAGGCGCAGCGCCTCTTGCCGGTAGGCGGTCATCCTTGGGGTGCGCGTGGTACCGCCGACATTCGGATCGCCGTCGCGCCGGTGGAATTCGCGCAGCATCCGGTCCGCCCGGGCCTTCATCCTGCGCGGCTGATAGGGGGCCGGGTCGAGGTGGGCAAAGACCCTTGAGCCGCTGACCGTCAGCAGGCCCAGCCCGAGCCGGCGCAGGAGCGCTGTCAGATCCTTGTAGCGGTGGGTCCATTTCGCCGGTTGCGGAACGGCCAGATAGACATGATCGAAAAGCCCCTGCCGGGCCACGCCTTGCAGGATGAGGGGCAGATTCAGCGACGTCTTCAGCTCCACGATCACCGGCGGGTCATCGCCCCGCAGTGCCATGACATCGGCCGCCCCGATCTCGGCCTTCACGGTGAAGCCCTGCGCCTCGAGATAGGCCTTCACCGGGGGGTAGAGATCGGCTTCCTTCATGCGGCGGGGTTCCTTGCCCGTGCCCCCGGGGGTTTCACACCCCCGGACCCCCGTGGAGTATTTCTGCCAAGATGAAGGGCGGAACAGGGTTTCGGGGGGATGGTCATGGGCGGCGGCCGGTTGCGGGCAGGCATCGGCCCGGCACAATCCGGCGCATTGCGGCCGGAATGAGGGGGGTGAGGGGCCTTCCCGGGGGGCGGGGTCATCGCACCTTCAGCGTGGCCAGACCGATCAGGGCGAGGATCAGGCTGATGATCCAGAAGCGGATCACGATCTGCGGTTCGGCCCAGCCCTTCTTCTCGAAATGGTGGTGGATGGGTGCCATCAGGAAGACACGTCTGCCGGTGCGCTTGAAATAGGCGACCTGGATGATGACGGAGAGTGCCTCGACCACGAAGAGGCCGCCGACGATGGCCAGCACGATTTCATGCTTTGTGCAGACCGCGATGGCCCCGAGCGCACCGCCAAGGGCAAGGCTGCCGGTATCGCCCATGAAGACCGCGGCGGGGGGCGCGTTATACCACAGGAAGCCAAGGCCGCCGCCGACGAGGGCGGCGCAGAAGACGAGGATCTCGCCCGTGCCGGGGACGTAATGGACGCCCAGGTATTCGGTCCAGTTGAAGTTGCCCACGACATAGGCGATGACGCCGAAGGTGCCGGCGGCGATCATCACCGGCATGATGGCCAGGCCATCAAGACCGTCGGTCAGGTTCACCGCATTCGCTGCCCCCACGATCACGATCATGCCGAAGGGGATGAAGAACCATGACAGGTTCAGAAGGGCGTCCTTGAAGAAGGGGAAGGCAAGCTGGTTTGTCAAAAGCGTGGGGTGGAAGCTGGCGGCGGCAAAGCTGGCAAGGGCCGCGATGGCAAGGCCCAGCGAAAAGCGCAGCCGGCCCGACACGCCCTTGGTGTTCTGCTTGGTGACCTTGGCGTAATCGTCGGCAAAGCCGATCAGGCCGAAGCCGAGGGTGACCAGCAGCACGATCCAGACGTAAGGATTGTCAAGCCGCGCCCAGAGGAGGGTGGAGACAAGGAGGGCCGAGAGGATCAGAAGCCCGCCCATTGTGGGGGTGCCGGCCTTGGCGAAGTGGCTTTGCGGGCCATCGTCGCGGATCGGCTGGCCCTTGCCCTGCTTGCGGCGCAGGATGTTGATCAGCGGGCGGCCGAACATGAAGCCGAAGACCAGCGCGGTGAGGAAGGCCCCGCCGGCACGGAAGGTGATGTAGCGAAACAGGTTGAAGACGTCGCCGCCGGTGGAGAACTCGGTCAGAAGATACAGCATTCACTCGGATCCTTCGGTTGCGGCGCTGCCTTGGCCCAATTGTCGGAGCGCGTCAACGACAAGACTGACCTTCGACCCCTTGGAGCCCTTGACCAGCACCACATCGCCCGCGTCGATCAGGTGGCGGGCATGACGCGCAAGATCGGTGGCGGTTTCGGCCCATTCGCCCCTTTGGCCGCGCGGAAGGTCCGCGTGCAGCGCCTTCATCCGGGGGCCGACGCAGTGGATGGTGGTGACGGCGGAAAGGCCGGGATGGCGGGCGATGGCGCGGTGCAGGTCGATCTCGGTGGGCCCGAGCTCCAGCATGTCGCCCAGAATGGCGATCCGGCGGCCGGTGCCGACGCGGCCGACACCGTTGCGCGGCCGGGCGGCGATCAGCACGTCAAGACTGGCGGCCATCGAGGCGGGGTTGGCGTTGAAGGCATCGTCGATCAGGTCGAAGCTGGTTTCCTCGACCCGGTCCAGAAGGATGCGTTCGCGCGTGCCGCGGCCCAGCGGGGGCTGCCACTGGCCGATATCGCAGGCCGCGATGGTGGGATCGGCGCCCAGCGCCTCGGCCACGGCCAGCGCGCCAAGGGCGTTCAGCGCGAAATGCAGGCCCGGGCTGCGCACCTTGAACAGCAGCGCATTGCCGTGACGTTCGGCCTGCACCACGGTGGCATCCTCGGCAAGGCGCGCGCTGATCATCCGATAGGCGGCCGTTTCGGACTGGCCGAAAAGCACGGCGCGGGCGCCGGTTTCGGCGGCCTTGGCCAGAAGGATGGGGGTGGTGGGGATATCGGCGTTCAGGATCGCCACGCCGCCGGGAACAAGGCCTTCCATGATCGAGGCCTTTTCATGCGCGATGCCTTCCAGCGACTCGAAGGCCTCCAGATGGGCGGCGGCGACCGTGGTGATCATGATGACATCCGGCCGTGCCATGCGCGACAGGGGCGCGATTTCGCCGGGGTGGTTCATCCCGATTTCGATCACCGCGAAATCGGCATCGGCCGGCAGGCGGGCAAGGGTCAGCGGCACGCCCCAGTGATTGTTGTAGCTGGCTTCGGCGGCATGCACCCTGCCCTGCCCTGCAAGGATGGCGCGCAGCATTTCCTTGGTCGAGGTCTTGCCGACCGATCCGGTGATGCCCACGACCCGCGCCCTTGTGCGGGCGCGGGCGGCGGTGCCAAGGCGTTCAAGGGCACCGAGCACATCATCGACGATCAGCAGGGGCGCATCGGCGGCCAGGCCTTCGGGGCGGCGGCTGACAAGGGCGGCGGCGGCGCCTTTTTGCAGGGCTTGCGCCACGAAATCATGGCCGTCGCGCACGTCTTTCAGGGCGACGAAGAGATCGCCCGGGGCAATTGTGCGGGTGTCGATCGACACGCCATTGGCCTGCCAGTCGGAGGTTGATGCCCCGCCAGTGGCGGCGACGGCTTCGGCTGAGGTCCAGAGCGCCATCAGATCACTCCATCCAGGGCGGCAACGGCAAGGCTTGCCTGTTCCACATCGTCAAAGGGGTAGGTCTGGCCGGCGATGGTCTGGCCGGTTTCATGGCCCTTGCCCGCCACCAGAAGCGCATCGCCCGGTTGCAGGGCATCGACCGCGCGCAGGATCGCCTCGGCCCGGTCGCCCACCTCGATGGCGCCGGGACAGGCTGCAAGGATGGCGGCGCGGATCAGGGCGGGGTCTTCGCTGCGGGGATTGTCATCGGTGACAAAGCAAAGATCGGCATGGGCGGCAGCGGCGGCCCCCATCAGCGGGCGTTTGGTGCGGTCGCGGTCGCCGCCGGCGCCAAGGACGATGACGAGGCGCCCCATCACATGCGGGCGCAGCGCCCTGAGCGCGGTTTCGACAGCATCGGGCGTATGGGCGTAATCGACAAAGACCGCCGCCC
>JALQTL010000214.1 GCA_023260935.1 Paracoccaceae bacterium | reverse complement strand
TTGCTATGAGCATTGAACGATTCACCGATTTCTACGCATCCATGCATGGTGGCGAGTCAGTGACCCCGACCGGTTTGGGGAGAGAGATGGCAAGGCTTCTGGAAATGCGGGGGATCAGCAAGCTTTTTCCCGGGGTCAAGGCGCTTGATCAGGTGAACCTGACGGTCGAGACCGGCGAAATCCATGCCATCTGCGGCGAGAACGGGGCCGGAAAATCCACCCTGATGAAGGTGTTGTCGGGGGTTTATCCGCATGGCAGCTATAGCGGTGAAATATTTTATGACGGTGCCCCTTTGGCGATGCGGTCGATCCGCGACAGCGAGGCGCGGGGCATCATCATCATCCATCAGGAACTGGCGTTGGTGCCGCTTTTGTCGATCGCCGAAAACCTGTTTCTGGGCAACGAGGTGGCGCGGCGTGGCGTGATCAGCTGGCCCGAGGCCTTTGCCCGGACGCGCGCGCTTCTGGCCAAGGTGGGGCTGGACGAACCGCCCGGCACGCTTGTGGGCAAGCTGGGCGTGGGCAAGCAGCAGTTGATCGAGATCGCCAAGGCGCTGGCCAAGGATGTGCGCCTGCTGATCCTGGACGAACCGACGGCGGCGCTGCAGGAAAACGACAGTCAGAAGCTGTTGGACCTGATGCTGGAACTGAAGGCGCAGGGGGTGACGCAGATCATCATCAGCCACAAGCTGAACGAGATCGCCCGGGTGGCCGACCGGATCACCGTGCTGCGGGACGGGACCACGGTTTCCACCATGAACCGTGACGAGATCAGCGAAGACCGCATCATCCGCGACATGGTAGGCCGCGACATGGCACATCGCTACCCCGAGCGCGACCCGCATCCGGGCGAGGTGTTGATGGATGTGCGCGACTGGAACGTCTGGCACCCCGATCAGGCAGGCCGGCAGGTGATCAGGGGCGCGTCGTTTCAGGTACGCCGGGGCGAGATCGTGGGGATCGCCGGGCTGATGGGGGCGGGGCGCACGGAACTGGCGATGAGTCTTTTCGGCAAGAGCTATGGCCGTAACATCAGCGGCAGCGTCACCATGGCCGGCCGGCCGGCCGATACCTCTACCGTGGACGGCGCGGTTGCCGCGGGGCTGGCCTATGTAACGGAAGACCGCAAGGCACTTGGCCTTGTGCTGGAAGAGCCGATCCTGCGCAACATCAGCTTGGCCAATCTGGCCGGGATCGCCCGGCGCGGGGTTCTGAGCCATGGCCGGGAGGCACAGGTGGCCGAGGAATACCGCCGGTCGCTGGGTATCCGCACACCGGGGGTGCAGCAGAAGGTGGTGAACCTGTCGGGGGGCAATCAGCAAAAGGTGGTGCTGGCGAAATGGCTGTTCACCGATCCTCAGGTGCTGATCCTGGATGAACCCACGCGGGGCATCGACGTGGGCGCGAAATTCGAAATCTATTCGATCATGAACAAGCTGGCCGATGATGGCCGGGGGATCGTGATGATCAGTTCGGAAATGCCCGAGTTGCTGGGCATGTGTGACCGCATCTATGTGATGAACGAAGGCCGCATCGTGGGAGAGCTTTCCCGCGCCGAGGCCAGTCAGGAACGCATCATGGCCATGATCCTGAACAGCACGGGGAAGGCTGCATAAATGGCAGACGCATCGAACAACAAGGGCTATCTGGGCAGTCACCTGCGCGAATACGGGATGATCATGGCGCTGGTCGCCATCGTCTTCTTCTTCACCGTGGTCGTGCGGGCGATGATCGACGTCGATTTCCTTTCCGCGCAGAACATCACCAACCTTTTCCTGCAGAACTCCTATGTGATCATCATGGCGCTTGGGATGCTTCTGGTGATCGTGGCGGGGCATATCGACCTTTCGGTCGGGTCTGTCGTGGGCTTCACCGGGGCAGTGGCGGCGGTCTTGACGGTCAACCTTGGCTGGCCCGTCTGGGCGGTGATCCCGTCCGTCCTGTTCGTGGGCCTGGTGATCGGGGCGGCGCAAGGCTATTGGGTGGCGTTCTGGCGCATCCCTTCCTTCATTGTCACGCTGGCGGGGATGCTGGTGTTCCGGGGGCTGACGCTGTGGCTTCTGGGGGGCCAGAACATCGGGCCTTTCCCCAAATCCTTCCAGTCGCTTTCCACCGGCTTTCTGCCCGATCTTTTCGGCAAGGCGGATGAGGCGCTTCTGGGGCTGGACCGACTGAACGGCACGGCGCTGCTGATCGTGCTGCTGGCCGCCCTGATCGTGGTCTGGGTAGGCTGGCGCAAGCGGGCGCAGGATGCGGCCTTTGGCATTGCGCCGGAACCGCTGGGCGTGTTCTGGCTGCGCAATGCCATTGTCTGCGGGGCGCTGATCTTTGTCGGCTACAAGCTGGCCATCTTTCGCGGCCTGCCGAATGTGGTGATGGTGCTGGCGCTGCTGACGGTTATCTATGCCTTCTTCACCGAACAGACGACGAGCGGGCGGCGCATCTATGCGCTTGGCGGCAACGAAAAGGCAGCCAAGCTTTCCGGTATCCGGACCGAGCGGCTGGTCTTCTTCTGCTTTGCCAACATGGGCGTGCTGGCAGCCCTTGCCGGCATGATCGTGGCCGCGCGTCTGAATTCCTCAACCCCCAAGGCTGGTGTCGGCTTCGAGCTGGACGTGATCGCCGCCGTCTTCATCGGCGGGGCGTCGATGTCGGGCGGCGTGGGCAAGATCGTGGGCGTCGTGACCGGCGCGCTGATCATGGGGGTGATGAACAACGGCATGTCGATCCTTGGGATCGGCATCGATTATCAGCAGGTGATCAAGGGGCTTGTGCTTCTGGCCGCCGTCATCTTCGACGTCTACAACAAGAGCAAATGATGTTTCTTTCCCAAGTCAGAACCGATCAGGGCCCACAGGCCATTTTCCGCGATGCCACAGGCGCGCGCACCGTGCCCGGCACGGGCGGCACTTACGGATTGGCGATGGAGGCCGCCACAAAAGGCCTGTCGTTGGCCGAGGTGATCGCCAGCCGCGGCAAGGGAGAGCCGGTGGACCTGCCCGCGCTTGCCGCCGCGGGCCGGCTGGACCTGCCGATCCGCCACCCGGATCCTGCACACCTGCACATCACCGGCACGGGACTGACCCATCTGGGCAGCGCCTCGGCCCGGGATGCGATGCATGCGAAACTGTCGGGCGCCGAGGTTCTGACCGACAGCATGAAGATGTTCCGCATGGGGCTGGAAGGCGGGCGCCCCGCGCCGGGCCAGATCGGCGCACAGCCCGAATGGTTCTTCAAGGGAAACGGGCAAAGCGCCGTGGCCCCGGGTGACGCGCTGACGGCCCCCGGCTTTGCCGAAGATGGCGGCGAGGAACCCGAACTGGCCGGCATCTATGTCATCGCCCCCGACGGCACGCCCTGCCGCCTTGGCTTTGCCCTTGGCAACGAATTCTCTGACCATGTGACGGAACGGGTGAATTACCTCTGGCTGGCCCATTCCAAGCTGAGGGTTGCCAGCTTCGGCCCGGAAATCCGCCTTGGCCCCTGCCCCGCCGATGTGCGGGGCACCAGCCGTATCTGGCGGGGCGGGGCGGTGATCTGGGAAAAGCCCTTTCTGTCGGGCGAGGCGAACATGTCGCACACGCTGGCCAATCTGGAACATCACCATTTCAAATATGCACTGTTCCGAAACCCGGGCGATGTGCATGTCCACATGTTCGGCACGGCCACCCTGTCTTTCGCCGATGGCGTGACACCGCAAGCCGGCGATCGGTTCGAGATTTCGGCCGATGACTTCGGCCTGCCCCTGACGAATACGCTGGCCTTTGCAGCCGACGAAGGCTGCATCGCGGCAAAAACCCTGTGAGGACAAGATGACTTTCAAACCCGCCAAATGGCCCCGCCGCTTGCGTTCGCAGGAATGGTTCGCCGGCACGTCCAAAGACGCGATCTATCACCGCAGCTGGATGAAGAACCAGGGCCTGCCCGCCGATCTGTTCGATGGCCGGCCGGTCATCGGCATCCTGAATACCTTTTCCGAACTGAACCCCTGCAACGCGCATCTGAACGATCTGGCTGAACGGGTGAAGCACGGGGTCTACGAGGCAGGCGGCCTGCCGGTCATCGTGCCGGTGTTTTCCGTTTCGGAATCCGGGTTCCGCCCGACGGCGATGATGTTTCGCAACCTTGCCGCCATGGCGGTGGAGGAAACGATCCGCGGGCAGCAGATGGATGGCGTTGTCTGCCTTGTGGGCTGTGACAAGACCACGCCCAGCCTGCTGATGGGGGCGGCAAGCTGCGATCTGCCGACGATCATGGTGTCGGGCGGGCCGATGCTGAACGGCTATTTCCGGGGCGAACGGGTCGGGTCGGGCACGCATCTGTGGAAGTTCAGCGAGGCGGTAAAGGCGGGCGAGATGACGGCCGAGGAATTCGTCGAGGCCGAAGCCTCGATGAGCCGCAGCCCCGGGTCGTGCAACACCATGGGCACGGCCAGTACGATGGCATCGATGGTCGAGGCCTTGGGGATGACCCTTTCGGGCAATGCCGCCATTCCGGCGGTTGACAGCCGCCGCCGGGTGATGGCGCATCTGACCGGGCGGCGCATCGTGCAGATGGTTAAGGATGATCTGAAACCGTCCGACATCCTGACGCGGCAGGCCTTCCAGAATGCCATCCGCACCAATGCCGCCATCGGGGGCAGCACCAATGCCGTGATTCACCTTTTGGCCATCGCCCGGCGCTGCGGGATCGATCTGACGCTGAACGACTGGGACGAATGGGGCCGCGATGTACCCACGATCGTGAACCTGATGCCCTCGGGCAAATATCTGATGGAGGAATTCTTCTATGCCGGTGGCCTGCCCGCCGTGATCAAGCGGCTGGGTGAGGCGGGGCTTTTGAACCGCGACGCGCTGACCGTTTCGGGCGGCCCGATCTGGGACGAGGTGAAAGATGCCCGCATCGACAATGACGATGTGATCCTGCCCGCCGAAAAGGCGCTGACGCAATCGGGCGGCATTGTCGTGGTCAAGGGCAACCTTGCGCCCGACGGCGCGGTTCTGAAACCTTCTGCCGCGTCCCCCCATCTGATGAAGCATCGCGGCCGCGCAGTCGTGTTCGAAGACATCGACGACTACAAGGCGCGGATCGAGGATGAGGATCTGGATATCGACGAAACCTGCGTGATGGTCCTGAAGAATTGCGGCCCGCGCGGATACCCCGGCATGGCCGAGGTGGGCAACATGGGCCTGCCGCCCAAGATCCTGCGCAAGGGGATTACCGATATGGTCCGTATCTCGGACGCGCGCATGTCGGGCACCGCTTACGGCACGGTTGTCCTGCACACCAGCCCCGAGGCCGCGCGCGGCGGCCCGCTGGCTGTGGTCCGCAGCGGCGACATGATCGAACTGGACGTTGCGGCACGTCGGCTGCATCTGGACATTTCCGATGACGAACTGGCCGCGCGTCTGGCCGCGTGGGAGCCGGCGGTGGCCCCCCCCGCTTCGGGCTATGCCAAACTGTATCACGAACATGTCGAAGGCGCTGACAAGGGGGCGGACATGGATTTCCTTGTCGGCTGCCGGGGCAATGCCGTTGCACGGGAAAGCCACTGATGGCCGCGCTCAGGGTTGCCCTTGTCGGCATTGGCAAGATCGCGGTGGATCAGCATGTTCCGGCCCTGCGGGGCAGCGCCGATTGGGAACTGGCCTGTACCGTCAGCCGCAAGGGCACGGTGGACGGTGTTCAGGCCTTTGCCGATATGGCCAGCATGCTGGAAGCACGGCCCGATGTGCAGGTCGTTTCGCTTGCCCTGCCGCCCGTGCCCCGTTTCGTGGCCGCCGAAGCCGCGCTGAAGTCCGGCCGGCATGTGATGCTGGAAAAGCCACCCGGCGCGACCTTGGCCGAGGTGCATGCGCTGCAAGCGCTGGCGGCCGAACGGGGCCTGACGCTTTTCGCTACCTGGCATAGCCGGATGGCCCATGCGGTGTTCCCGGCAAAGGCCTGGCTGGCCGATAAGACCATCACCCGCGCCCATATCACCTGGCGCGAGGACGTACGAAAATGGCACCCGGGCCAGGACTGGGTGTTCGAACCGGGGGGCATGGGGGTGTTCGATCCGGGCATCAACGCGCTGTCGATCCTGACGGAAATCCTGCCCGCACCGGTGCATCTGCAATCGGCGGAACTGGAATTTCCCGCCAACCGGCAGACCCCGATTGCCGCGCGGCTTGCCTTCAGCGGCAATGTCACCGCCGATTTCGACTGGCGGCAGGAAGGCCCGCAGACTTGGGACATCGCGGTGGAAACCACGGCAGGCAGGCTGGATCTGCGGATGGGCGGCAATGTGCTGGAAATCGACGGGCAGCCCGCAGGGGGCCAGAACACGATCATGGGCGAATATCCCGCACTTTACGCACGGATGGCCGAACTGATCGCGGCGGGGCAGTCGGATGTCGATCTGGCACCGATGGTTCATGTGGCCGATGCGCTGACGCTGGGGCGGCGGGTGATCGTCGACGATTTCTTTTTCTGACCCGAAGGGAAAGACACCATGCTGACGGTCAAGCATCTGATCGCCGGCGAATGGGTCGGCGGACGGGAAAGCTTTACCTCCTCTCCCGCTCATGGGGCGGCCCATGCCTTTGCGGTGGGCACCGGGGACGAGGTCTGCGATGGCATGGTGCATGGCGGCCCCTATCCCGCCAGCACCAACTTTGGCGCCACATCCGTCGGCACCTTGTCGATCCGCCGCTGGCTGCGCCCGGTGTGCTATCAGAACATGCCAGAGGCGCTTTCCCCGTTTCAGGCGCTGCCCCCGGTTTGATCTTCACGCGGCTCCGGCCTTGCCTGCCCGCCAAGGGCAATGGCAAGCGAATTGTCCAGATGAAAGCCCATGGCCTCTTGCGCCCGGGCCAGATCGCCCCGGGCCAGTGGTTGCAGGATCGCCAGATGTTCGGCAATGACGCGTTGCGCATTGCCGAAAGTCACCCGGATACGCTGTTGCACCGCCATGCGGATCTTGATGGCGGTGACGCGGTAGACATTGGCAATCAGCCGGTTGCCCATGTGCTGCACCGCCGTCGTGTGCATCTGCCAGTCAAAGCGCTGAAGCCGGTCCAGAAAATCCGCCTGCTCGGCGGGTGAAAGCCCCGCCATCTGCACAAGTGCCGCCTCGTGCCAACCGATCCAGCCCGTCACAAGGGCCATGCCTTTTGCATCCACCAGCGCCGCAAGGGCGGCAAGCTCGATAAGGCGGCGCATCTGATAGGCATCGCCCACAAAGGCCGGATCAAGGCTGGGCACCATCAACCCGCGCTGCGGCAGGGTCTTCAGCAAGCCTTCGGCTTCAAACCGGGGCACGGCTTCGCGCACCGATCCCAGCGTGGTATCCGTAAGCGCCACAAGTTCGCGCTGCGAGATGATCTGACCGGGCCGCAGCGCGCCGGTGTTCAACAGATCCTCGATCCGCCGATAGGCCGCCTCGCGCAGCGATCCCCCGGCCGCCGGTCCCGCACGGCCCCTGCGCAGCCCACTTCCCTTCGATGAACTTTCTTCCAAGATGCCAGAATACCTTCCCATCGTTGATAACATCCAGCTAACATGTTAGCGAGGATTCGATAAGCACGGATGCGGCGGCCCCTTATGCTTGGGTGGGGTGCGGCAAACCGGCGGTGCGCAAAAGGCACCCGAAGACGCCCATGAAAAGACCATCAGACGGGAGGATACGATGATTGACAAACTCACGCGCCGCGCAGCCCTTGGCCTTGCCGGCGCCTTTGTTGTGGGGGTGGGCGCCGGATTGCCCCTGCCCGGCCTTGCCCAGGACAAGATCGTGCTGCGGATGTCGACGCCTGCGTCGGACAGCGACCAGCGGTCGCTTGCGTTGGCGGGCGTCTTCGGACCGGCAGTTGCCGGCTTTGCGGACTATCAGCCGCATTACAACGCCTCGCTCGTGGCCCAAGGGTCGGAACTTGAGGCTATTGCGGCGGGCGATCTGGAAATGTCCATCGCCTCGGCACAGGAACTGGCCAATTTCTTCCCCGAATTCTCGATCTTCGCCACGGGCTATGTGCATCAGGATGCCGCCCATCAGGTGCGCGTCTTCAACGATCCGCTGATGGACCCGTTCAAGAAAAAGGTCGAGGACGAGCTGGGCGTGAAGCTTCTGAGCGTGATGTATCTGGGCCGGCGCCATGTGAACCTGCGCTTCCCCCGGTCAGAACGCAATGTGATGACCCCCGCCGATCTGGCAGGTGTCAACCTGCGCATGCCGGGCAGCGATGCCTGGCAGTTCCTGGGCAAGGCCCTGGGCGCGAACCCCACGCCGATGGCCTTTACCGAAATCTATACCGCGCTTCAGACCGGGTCGGTCGACGGGCAGGACAACCCGCTGCCCACTGTGGTGGATGCCAAGTTCTACGAGGTGACAAAGCAGGTCAGCCTGACCTCTCATCTGGTGGACCTGAACTATATCGCCTTTTCCAAGGCCGTCTGGGACAAGCTGACGCCCGAACAGCAGGCCGTGGTGCAGAAGGCCGCCGATGACGCCGCCGAAACCGGCCGTCAGGCACAGCTGAAGAAAGAGGAAGAGCTGGTGACCTTCCTGAAGGATCAGGGTCTGGACATCTACGAACCCGACCTCAAGGCCTTCCGCGACCATGTGCAGGCCCAATATGTGGGGTCCGAATTCGCGAAATCCTGGCCCGAAGGGGTGCTGGAAAAGATCAACGCCCTGGGCAACTGATCTTGCGCCACAGGGCGGCAGGCTGCGGTCTGCCGCCCGATTTTTGCACGACGACCGACCTGATGACGAGGGCCGCCGGTGGCACGTCTTTCCCAAAGCCTGACACGTTTTGCCGAGATCGTGGCCGCGCTGATGATGGCGGCGATGTTTGGCACCTTTGTGCTTCAGGTGGTGGTCCGGTATACCGCACGGCTGGACTGGGTGGCGGAAACGCTGCCCTGGCTGGAACCGGGGCATTTCGGCTGGACGCTGGAATTCTGCCTTGCGCTGTGGGTCTGGCTGATCTTCTGGGGCAATTCCTTCATCCTGCGGCTGCATGACCATGTTACCTTCGACATACTTTACCTGCGCCTGCCCCCTGCCGTGAGGCGATGGGTGGTGATCGTGCTGGGGCTGGTGATTGCAGGGGGCCTTCTGGCCTCGATCGCGCCGACATGGGAAAGATTTGCCATCCTGCGGCTGAAGAAAACGGCCACGCTGGCGCAGCTTTTCGGTGACTGGATCCGGATGCGCGATGTCTATCTGGTTTATGTCCTGTTTCTGATCGCGGTGCCGGCGGGCTATTTGTGGCAGGTCTGGCGGGCGTTCCGGCATGGCGTGGATGACGCCCCCCCGGATGACAAGGCAAGCCCATGACGCTGGCCTTTCTTCTATGCCTGTGTGTGCTGTTGGTGGTGGCGGCACTGGGGGCGCCGATCGCCCATGCGATCCTGATTGCGTCGCTGGCCTATCTGGCGGCGGCGGGGCAAAGCATCGGGGTGGCGGGCAAGGTGCTGGTGGATGGGCTTTACCAAAGTTACATCCTGCTGGCGGTCCCGCTGTTCATCGTGGCGTCGAACATCATGAACGCGGGCACGATTTCAGACCGGCTTTTGCGCTTCTGCGTGGCGCTTGTGGGCCGGTTCCGCGGCGGGCTGGGGCATGTGAATGTAGTCGCCTCGCTGATCTTTTCGGGCATGTCGGGTTCTGCGGTGGCCGATGCCGCGGGCATCGGCAAGCTGATCATCGAGATGATGGTGAAATCGGGCCATTACACCCGGGGCTATGCGGCCGCGATCACCGCCGCATCGGCCACCATCGGGCCGATCATTCCGCCATCGATCCCCATGGTGCTTTACGCGCTGGTATCCAACAGTTCGATCGGCTTCCTTTTTCTGGGGGGCATCCTGCCCGGCGTTCTGATGGGCGTCGTGCTGATGGCGATGAACGGCTTCATTGCCCATCGGCGCGGCTTTGGTCTGGAGGCGCCGGTGCCGGCCCATGAACTCCCGCGGCTGACGCTGGATGCAGGCCCGGCCCTGTTGATGCCTGCGATCTTGCTTTATGGCATCTATGGCGGCATCACCACACCGACCGAGGCCGCCGCGATTGCCGCCTTTTACGCGCTCATCCTCGCGGCCGTCTTCTACCGCGCACTCAGCCTGCGGGCCTTTGTCGATATCCTTGTAACCAGCGCGCGGTCATCGGCGGCAGTCGGGCTGGTGATCGGCGGGGCGCTGATCCTGAATTATGTGGTGGCATCGGAAAACATCCCTGATCTGGTGGCGGACTGGCTGGTGAAGCTTGATGTCTCGCCCCTCATGTTCCTTCTGGGGGTCAACCTTCTGCTTTTGATCCTTGGCTGCCTGCTGGACGCATCGACCATCATCCTTGTCATCATCCCGCTGTTCCTGCCCACCTGTCGGGAGCTGGGGGTGGATCTGGTGCATTTCGGCGTGGTCGCGGTGGTAAACACGATGATCGGCCTGATTACCCCGCCGTATGGCATGCTGCTGTTCGTCATCAACGCCGTCACCCGCATCCCTCTGGCCGAGATGATCCGCGAGATCTGGCCCTTCCTTCTGGTGCTGGTGGCGGCGCTGCTGCTTCTGATCCTGTTTCCCGGCATCACGCTCTGGCTGCCGCGGGCCTTCGGCTATCCCGGCTGACGGTCGCTGCCGCCTTCCAAAGGACACCTCTGCCATGACGCACCCCATGACCGGCATCTTCCCCGTCGTCCTGACGCCCTTCACCCCCGAAGACCGGATCGATTGGGACGGCTACGCGCGGCTGATCGAATGGTATCTGGCGCATGGTGCCAGCGGCCTTTTCGCCGTCTGCCAATCTTCGGAAATGCAACGCCTGTCGCTGGATGAACGCCGCGATCTGGCCCGCTTTACCGTCGAGCGGGTGGCCGGGCGGGTTCCGGTGGTGGCGTCGGGGCATATTTCTGACAGCGCCGATGATCAGCATCACGAACTGGCAGTGATGGCGTCAACGGGGGTGGATGCGGTGGTTCTGGTCACCAACCGGCTGGCTGGCCCCGACGAAGGCTCTGACGCCTTCATGGGCCGGCTGAAGGCGCTGATGGCGGCCCTGCCGGGCGATCTGACCTATGGGCTTTACGAATGCCCGGCCCCCTATCGCCGCCTGCTGACCGATGCCGAATTGCGCTGGTGCGCCGAAAGCGGGCGGTTTGCCTTCTTGAAGGACGTGGCCTGCGACCTGCCCACCGTCAAGCGCCGCATCGAACTGGTGAAGGGCACCCCCCTTGCCATCAACAACGCCAATGCCGCCACCGCCTGGCCGGTGATGCAGGCTGGCGGCAAGGGGTTTTCCGGGGTGATGAACAACTTTCACCCGGATCTTTACCGCTGGCTTTATGACCACGGGCATGCCCACCCCGATCTGGCAGACGAACTGGATACCTTTCTGGTGCTTTCCGCCATGTCCGAGGCCTTTGGCTACCCCAAGCTGGCAAAGCTCTATCATCAACGCATCGGCACCTTTGCCCATACCCATTCGCGCGTCGTGCCCTATGATCTGGAAGAACGGCACTGGGCTGTCAGGACAATCCTTGACCATATCGTGACCGGCGCCGAAAGGTTCCGGGCGCGGATCGCCGCCCTTGGGCCGAAGGCCCTCGCCGCCCCCTAAACCGCGGCCGCCAGCAAACCCGCCAGGGCCGGGTGAGGGAAATTCCGGGGCACGGTCACGGCATAGAAGCTTTCCACCAGATCGAGGTCAAACCCCGAACTTGCCAGCATGCCCGAGGCGATCTCATCGGCCAGAACGACCGATGGGGCGATGGCAAGGCCGGCATCTTCCCGCGCCAGAAGGCGCACCATCGCCATGTCATCGACATCGGCCACGATCCGCGGGCGGATGCCAAGGCCGGCCACCAGCGCCTCGAACCCCGTGCGGATAGAGCTTTCGGTGGGCAGGATCACCGGTTCGTTCAACAGCAGATCGCGCAAGCTGGCATGGCGGAACCGGCCGGGATGGCCGTGAATGGCCACGGGCTGTTCGGCGATGCGCTGTGCGGTGAAATCCGCCCCCTCCTCGCGCCGCGGGGGGGCCGTGGTCAGCACCACATCCAGCGCCAGTGACTTCAGATCCTCCAGCAAAAGTGCCTCGTTCCCCGATTTCAGGAGCAGGTCCACCTGATGATCGCGCAGAACCGGGCGCAGGAAATTGAGCTGGAAGTTACGCGACAAGGTAGAAAGCGCCCCCACCCGCAACGGCGCCCGCGATGCCGTTGTGCGTTGCAGCGTGGCCAAGAGCTCCTGCCCCGTGCCAAAGATCCGGTCGGCATGATCCAGCGCGATGCGCCCCGCTTCGGTCAGCACCATCTGCCGGCCACTGCGATCAAACAGCAGCGTGCCCAGACGATCCTCCAGCAGCTTGATCTGGATCGACAAGGCCGATTGCGAAAGGTTCAGCCGGGCGGCGGCGCGGGTCAGGTTCCCTTCGCGCGCCACTTCGCGGAAATACCGCAGATGGTGATAGTTCAGATCGGCCATAGTTCTATTTAATAGAACGTTTTTACAAAAACAATGAATTTCCTGTTTGCTTGG
Source organism: Paracoccaceae bacterium (assembly GCA_023260935.1). Classification (GTDB taxonomy): domain Bacteria; phylum Pseudomonadota; class Alphaproteobacteria; order Rhodobacterales; family Rhodobacteraceae; genus Pseudotabrizicola. The sequence continues at coordinate 738 of JALQTL010000214.1, read as the reverse complement.
CAGCGGGGTATCAGGCCTTGCCAGCCCGTGCTGGCATCACGCGCTGACATTACCGGGGGTCATCATGCTGTATCTTGCCATCCTTCCCATTCTGGGCTTCGGCCTTGCGGCCCTGTGGCTGCTGACGCGCCCGGTGCCGCGCGGGGGCCTCGCGCTGCGCTTTCCCGAAGGGCTGGCCCTGCTGGGGCTGGCAGTATCGGTGCTGGGCGGGGGGCTTCTGGCCCTTCGCGGGCCGCTGACGCTTTCGACAGCAGGCCTTGGCGATCTGGGCCCCGAGGTTAGGGTGGATGTGGTATCGGTGGCCATGGCGGCAACCGTGTCGCTGGTGGGCTGGGTGGTCTTGCGCTTTGCCCGGCGCGCGCTGGACGGCGAAGGCCGGCACGCGGCCTTCATGGGCTGGATGTCGGTCACGCTGGCAGGGGTGCTTCTGCTGGTCAGCGCGGGCAACCTGCTGCATCTGCTGGCGGGCTGGCTGATCATGTCTCTGGCGCTGAACAAACTGATCCTGTTCTATCCCGACCGGCCGCTGGCGCGGCGGGCGGCGATGAAGAAGCAGCTGATCACTGTTGCCGCAACGCTGGCGCTGGTGGTGGCGATGGCCCTTCTGTGGCTGACGTTCGGCACCGCCGATCTGGCCGCCATTGCCCAGGCCGCAGCCAGTGCGCCGTCTTCGGGCATGCTGACGCTGGCGACGGGCCTGATCCTGATAGTTGCCATCATGGCCTCGGCGCTGATCCC
>JALQTL010000003.1 GCA_023260935.1 Paracoccaceae bacterium | reverse complement strand
CCCGCAAGGTGCTTGCCGATCCTGACAGTGGTTACACCAGTTTCGTAAGCACCGGAAATATCGAGATCACAGACCCTGCCGCGCCTTTGGCGCAGTTCGACAAAGTACCACAGATGCCGGCCTATCACCTCAAGCGCGCGGATGGGGCGGGTGTCACGCTCGTGAACATCGGCGTGGGGCCATCAAACGCCAAGACCGCGACCGATCATATTGCAGTGCTGCGCCCCCATGCCTGGATCATGGTCGGACATTGCGCCGGGCTCCGTAATTCCCAAAGCCTTGGTGACTTCGTTCTGGCACATGCCTATCTGCGCGAGGACAAGGTGCTGGACGACGACTTGCCAGTCTGGGTGCCAATCCCTGCATTGGCCGAGATCCAGATCGCGCTGCAACAGGCGGTCGCGCAGGAAACGCAGCTTGAGGATTACGACCTCAAACGCATCATGCGGACAGGTACCGTCGCCTCGGTTGACAATCGTAACTGGGAGTTGCGCGATCAGACTGGTCCGGTGCAGCGTCTGAGCCAAAGCCGCGCCGTGGCGCTCGATATGGAAAGCGCAACCATCGCCGCCAATGGCTACCGGTTCCGGGTGCCCTATGGCACGCTTCTGTGCGTGTCCGACAAACCTCTGCATGGTGAGTTGAAGTTGCCGGGGATGGCCAGCGATTTCTACAAGACGCAAGTCAGCCGCCACCTGCAGATCGGTATCCGGGCGATGGAACGGCTGCGCAAGATGCCCATCGAGCGTATCCACAGCCGCAAGTTGCGCAGCTTTGAGGAAACCGCCTTCCTGTAAGGCGCCGAATTTCCGCCTGTACCGCAAGGTTTGCTCTTGATTTGGGACGCAAAACCTTGTGTAGCGGATACCGTCGCCATGAAACGGCCGAAAGATGCCACTCGTGCCCCAAGGGATAGGGGCGCATCCAGATAAAGGATAAAGAACATGACGAAACCGATGACCAAGACCCAGCTTGTTTCTGCGATTGCCGATGCGATGGGCGGGGACAAGAAAACCGCCGGCGCAGCGCTGGATGCCATCGCCGAAGTCGTGACCCGCGAAGTCGCCGCCGGCGGCTCGGTCACGCTGCCGGGCCTTGGCAAGGTGGCGTGCCGTGCGCGCCCCGAGCGTCAGGTGCGCAACCCGGCCACGGGTGAGACGATGACCAAGCCCGCCGACAAACAGGTGAAGTTCTCGATCGCCAAGGCGCTGAAGGACAGCGTCAACGCCTGATCTGCCCGCTGCCAATTGCGGGACGGCAAAGCGGCCCCTTCGGGGGCCGTTTTTCATGCGCTCCTTCCTTGCAGCCATAGGCCCCGCCGATGCCGGGTCATTGAGTATTTAAGACCAAGATGAAGCCCGGGGCGCTGTCCTTTCCCCCTTCATCTTGGCAAAAATACTCATTTGCGACGCTGGCAACCCCCTTGCGCCGTCAGGAACGGGGCTCTGGAAGGGGCGGTGCATTCCATTTCCCCCTTGCGTCCGGCGGCGCGACGGCTATTTTTTCAGATACCTCGGGGTGCCCTTCTGGGCTGAGATGCGAAAGCGGACCCGTTGAACCTGAACCGGATCATACCGGCGGAGGGAAGGTGCTTGAGGATTTCCTCCGGACCCGACCGTTCCGTCGCAACTGGAGGAAGAGATGAAGGCTTCGATCCTTGCGGCTGGTGTTTGTCTTGCGGCCTGTCCGGCCCTTGCTGACCAGCCCGTGCTGACCGTCTATGCAGGCGATTACTTTACAAGCGAATGGGGGCCGGGCCCCGCGATCGAGGCGGGGTTCGAGGCGATCTGCGCCTGTGACCTGCAATTTTCGACTGGAGACCTGCTGCCCCGCCTGATGTTGGAAGGCGCGCGCACCGAGGCCGACGTCGTGATCGGCTTGACCACCGATGTGCTGAAGCGGGCGCGGGCGTCTGGGCTTTTCGCGCCGCATGGGCAGGATCTTTCGGCGTTGACCCTGCCGGTTGCCTGGCCGGATGACACTTTCCTGCCGTTCAACTGGGGCCATACGGCCTTTGTCTACGACGAGACGCGCCTGGCACGTCCGCCTGCCTCGCTGGAGGAGATGCGGCACCTGCCGGAGGACATCAAGGTGGTGATCCAGGATCCGCGTACCTCCATCTCGGGGCTGGCGCTGGTGTTGTGGGTGAAGGCCGCCCTTGGCGATCAGGCAGGAGCCTTCTGGGCCGATCTGGCACCCCATATCCTGACGGTGACGAAGGACTGGTCTGAAAGCTATGGCCTCTTTACCGAAGGCGAGGCGGATATGGTGCTGAGCTATACCACCTCTCCTGCCTATCACATCATGGCCGAGGGGGATCTGACCAAGAAGGCGGCCTTGTTCCCGGAGGGGCATTATTTCATGGCCGAAACGGTTGCCAAACTGGCCACGACCGATCAGCCCGCCTTGGCCGACATGTTTCTGGCCTGGGTGCTGACGCCAGAGTTTCAGGCCACGATTCCGGCGGCCAACTGGTCGCTGCCGGCTGCATTGCCGCCGGATCGCTGGCCCGAAGGCTGGGCTGCACTTCCCTTGCCGGAAAAGGTGTTGTTCCTGACTGAGGACGAGGCCGAAGCTGCGCGGGAAGCCGCGATCGAGGAATGGCGCGGGGCGCTGTCGCAATGATGGGCATCGGCGTCGCGGCGGTTGTGGCGGCGCTGTGCCTGATGCCCCTTGGCGCGGTGGTCGTCCGCGCCGGGGGGCTTGCCGGTCTTGGCCCGGGGGATTGGCAGGCCGTGGTATTCACGGTGCAGCAGGCGCTGATCTCCGCTGCACTGTCCTGCTTTCTGGCGGTGCCTGTGGCGCGCGCGCTTGCGCGGCAGCGGTTTCCCGGTCGGGGCATGCTGATCGCGCTGATGGGGGCGCCCTTCATTCTTCCCGTGATCGTGGCAGTGCTGGCCCTCGTTGCCGTGTTTGGCCGGTCGGGGGTGGTGAACGATCTGCTTGGCGCTCTGGGCTTGCCGAAGCAATCCATCTACGGGGCGCAGGGCGTTGTGCTGGCGCATGTCTTCCTGAACCTGCCGCTGGCGGTGCGCATGCTGCTTTTGGGCTGGCAGTCCATCCCGGCAGAAAGGTTCCGGCTGGCGACGTCGCTGGGATTTGGTCCGGGTGAGATGTTCCGGCATCTGGAACGCCCCATGCTGCGGGCGGTCATGCCCGGGGCTTTTGTGGTGATCTTCGTGATCTGCCTGACCAGCTTTGCGGTGGCGCTGACCCTGGGCGGGGGGCCGGGTGCGACCACGGTGGAACTGGCGATCTATCAGGCCGTGAAGTTCGATTTCGATCTGGGGCGGGCGGCGCTTCTGGCCACGGTGCAGTTTGGCCTTTGCGCGCTGGTGGCGGGTCTTGCATGGCGGGTGGCCCGGCCGGCTGCCTTTGGCGCAGGGGTGGGGCGGGTTGTGCCCGTGCCGGCGCCGGTGGGCTGGCGGCGGGGCGGTGATGCGCTTGCGATCCTGCTGGCGGCGGGGTTTCTGCTGGTGCCTCTGGGCACTGTGGTGCTGCGGGGGCTGCCGGGGCTGACCGAGTTGCCGGCGCAGGTCTGGGCGGCCTTGGGGCGGTCTGTGGCGGTGGCCCTGATCTCGACCTTGTTGACGCTGGGGGTGGCGCTGGCTCTGGCGCTGGCAGTGGCGGCACGGGCACGGGGGGCCGCGCTGATGGATGCCGTGGCGGTTCTGCCATTGGCGACATCGGGCCTTGTGCTGGGGGTGGGGCTGTTTCTGATCGTCCAGCTCTTTGCCCTGCCGTCGCGGGTGGCGCTGCCGGTGACGGTGGCGGTGAATGCTGCGCTGTCCCTGCCCTTTGTCTATCGGCTGTTGTTGCCCGAGGCGCAGGCGCTGCATGCCGATTACGGGCGGTTGGCGGCCTCACTGGGGCTTGACGGCTGGGCCGGGCTGCGCCTGCTGGTGCTGCCAAGGCTGGCGCGTCCGCTTGGCTTTGGCGCGGGCCTGTCGGCGGCATTTGCGATGGGGGATCTTGGTGTGATCGCACTTTTCGCCGGGGATGGGCAGGCGACGCTGCCACTGGTGATTGAACGCTTGATGGGGGCGTACCGGATGGAACAGGCGATGGCGGCGGCCCTTGTGCTGGTGGCGTCCAGCCTTGCGCTGTTCTGGGCCTTTGACGCTTGGGGGCGGCGCCATGCTACAGCTTGAGGCGATCCGCGTGGCGCAGGATGACTTTGCCCTGGCCGCCGATTGGGCAGTGCCAGAGGGGGCCCGGGTGGCAGTGATCGGGCCATCGGGGGCTGGGAAATCGACGCTGCTGTCAGTGATTGCCGGGTTTGTGGCCCCTGTGTCTGGCCGGGTCTTGTGGGATGGTGCCGATCTGGCTGGTATGCGTCCCGGGGACCGGCCGCTAAGCATTCTGTTTCAGGATCAGAACCTGTTTCCGCATCTGACATTGGCGCAGAACCTGGGGCTGGGGCTGCGGCCCGATCTGCGCCTGACCATGGCACAGAATCAGCGGGTTGAGGCGGCGCTGGGAAGGGTCGGCCTTGCCGGCATGGGCGGGCGGATGCCGGGGCAGCTTTCGGGCGGTCAGATGGGACGGGCGGCGCTGGCCCGGGCGCTGCTTCGGGCGCGACCCCTCCTGTTGCTGGATGAACCCTTTGCCGCCCTTGGTCCGGCGCTGAAGGCAGAGATGCTGGCGCTGGTGGCCGAGGTTGCGGCAGAAACCGGCCCCATGGGGGCGACCGTGCTGATGGTGACGCATGACCCGGCCGATGCCCGCGCCTTTGCCGATCTGAC
>JALQTL010000394.1 GCA_023260935.1 Paracoccaceae bacterium | reverse complement strand
GTTTGACCGCGGCCCGCAGATGGCCCACCACCCCCGGTTCGCGGTCATCCAGCACCTTGCCCGTCAGCATCAGGGCCCAGGTCGAGGCATTGACGAGGCTGGAGGCCGACCGGCCCAGATGGCGGCCCCAGTCGGACGGGGCGATCTTGTCCTCGATCAGGGCATCCATGGTTTCGGCATCGGGCACGCGCAGCAATGCTTCGGCCAAGCACATCAGGGCAATGCCTTCATCGGTGGACAGGCCGTATTCGGCCAGAAACACCTCCATCAACCCAGGGCGCGCGGCCTGCCGGATACGGGTGACAAGATCCGCCGCGGCCGCGGTGATCGCGTCGCGCGCCTTGGCGTCCAGCGCGGCCTCTTGCACAAGGGCCGCCACAAGGGCTGCCTCGTCGCGCAGGCTTTGGGTTTCGATGATCTGGCGCGGGTCGATGGAATCATGGGGCATGGCTGATCTCCTATTCGGCCCATGATATCGCGCTGTTCAAAGGCGGTTTTCCTGATTATTGGATCATATCCAGCCCGTTCGCCTGCAAAATGGGGAAAACACGATGACAATCGGACCTTCGGACCTTGACCGCTTCGATCATGCCATTCTGCGGGTACTGGCCACCGAAGGCCGGATCAGCGCCACCGAGCTTGCGCGCCGGATCGGCCTGTCGAAAAGCCCGACACAGGCGCGGATGAAACGGCTGGAGGATGCAGGGGTGATCACCGGCTATCGTGCCGGGCTGGACCCGATCAAGATGGGGCTGGCACATGTGGCCTTTGTCGAAGTGCGGCTTTCCGACACGCGCGAAGCGGCACTTCAGGCCTTCAACCGCGCGGTGATGGCGATCCCGGAAGTGGAACAGTGCCACATGATCGCCAGCCGCTTCGACTATCTGCTGAAGGTGCGCACCAGCGACATTCAGGATTATCGCCGCGTTCTGGCCGAAAGGATCAGCGCCCTGCCGCATGTGGCCGGCACATCGACCTATGTGGCGATGGAGGCGGTAAAGGAAGTCACCTGACCCGATGACCGGGGGCGATCAGTTCAGATCCTTCAAAAGTCGCCCGTGGCGGCGTACTTCGGCCAGCACCTGACCAAAGGTGCCAAGGCCCCTGCCCTGCAACATCGGCATCAGCTTCAGGAAGGCATCGGCGGTGGCGACCGTATCGCCGATGGCGGTGTGGCGGGCCTCTTCGGGGATGGTGATGCCCAGACGATGCGTCAGCGCGTCCAGCGAATGCACCTCGTGCTGGCCATAGATCACGGCCGACAGCAGCACCGTATCAAGCACCGGGTTGTCAAAGCGCAGGCCGATGGCCGCTTCCTGACGGCGCAGAAACTCCATATCGAAGGGGGCGTTATGGGCGATCAGCACCGCGCCTTCCGCGAATTTGTGAAAACGTGCCACGACATCGGCCACGCCGGGGGCATCCTGCACCATGGCATCGGTGATGCCGTGCACCTCGGTTGACGAAAGGGGGATGGGCCGGCGCGGGTTGACCAGCGTGTCGAAGACCTCGCCTTCCACCCGGCGGCCGTTGACGATGCGCACGGCGGCGATCTGCACGATCTCGTCGCCCTGCGCGGGCAACAGGCCGGTGGTTTCGGTATCGAAGACCACATAGGTCAGCGCATCCAGCCGGGCGTCCTGCACCTTTTCGTTGCGGGCCCGTGACAAGAGGTCAAAGTCATAGACCACGGCGCGGGCAATCGGCGCAGGCCGGCGCACCACCCGGCGGGCGCGGGGAATGGGCAGGCACAGGCCCTGCCGCCCCTGCCCCGCCCCTTCGGGCCAGATTTCGGTGGCATGCATCGACAGCACCGATTGCCGCGCCACATCTGCCAGCCCCGGTTCCAGCGGCTGGGCCAGCCAGCGGGTCAGATCACCCATCGGCAGCGCGGCCCCGTGCCAGATCATCCGCACCATCGCGCCGGTGCCATCTTCCTCGACAGTCAGGCGGAAGGACCGGGCAAGCCCGGCGCCAGCCATCGCCTCTGCCAGACCCGACAAGAGCGCGATGATTTCAAAGCCGTTGCAATACAGCAGAAGTTCCGCCGCCTCGGTTTCCGCCGCCAGCCCATCGGCTTCCAGCCGCGCCTTCAGCCCTTCAAGCAGATCAGAAGCGCGCACCACCGTCAGCGGCCAACTGTCATCGCGCATGTCATCGTGGCGGCGCGAAAGATCGGTCACCGCCTGCGCAAGGTGGCTGATCTCTTCGCGCAGCGCCGTATCCAGCCGGCCGGGCGCAGCGGCACCTTCGGGGATGGCCGCCATCAGCGTGGACAGGTTCGCCGCCGGGCGCCGGACCCGATCAAAGATTTCCGCAATCAGCGCCTCGCGCCGGGCATGGCTGGCCAGATCGGCCGTCACATCGCGCAGCGTCAGCACATAGCCGGGCGCGGCCCCGCCTTCCCCGGCAATCAGACGCATCCGCCCGGCCAGAATGCGCGCGCCGTTGCGGGTGGCACAGAGCAGGTCCGACGCCGCATCGGGATCGCCGGTGGCGATCAGACGGTCATGGGCCAGCCGGATCGGGCCGTCGCGCAGGTAATCGAAAAGCCGCCGGTCCAGCCCCGGGGTGGCGGTTTCCACCCCCAGCAGATCAACCGCCTGACCGTTGTAGAAGGCAAGCGCATGATCGCCAGAACATAGAAGAACGCCAACCGTCACATCGGCCAGAAGCGCCTCCAGACGTGTCTTTTCTTCGGTCAGGCGGGTGGTTTCGCGCGCCACCGCCTCGGCAAGGGCATTGCGGGTTTCAGCCAGAGACTGCGCCGTAGCCGTGGCCGCGGGGGCCAGATCGCCCAGATAGCGGGCGATGGCGGCATCCAGCTCTCCCGTCACGTCGGAATGGGCACGGGCCCGCAGGGCACCGGCCAGCACGTCGATGGGCCTGGCGACGTTGACGTCAAACAGATACCAGACCCATGCCACCAGCCCCAGAATGGCAAAGGCCGCAACCACGCCCCCCTGGACAAAGGCATCCAGCACCTCCGGGCTGCCCAGACGGCGATAGCCCAGCATCAGCCCCAGCCCCAAAGCCACCAGCGCCCCGGTGGCAAGGGCGGCGAAGAACAGGAAGATACGGACGCGCAGTGACAGCCGGGTCAGCATGGCCGTACTCCTTTTCCTTTCTAGGACGCAGGCCCCAGAAGGCGCCGCACTTCATCGCGCAACTCCTTCAGCTCAAAGGGTTTCGAGATGAACCCATCGGCCCCCAGGGCAAGGCCCTTGCGCCGTTCGATGGCCGATCCGCGCGCGGTCATCATCAGGATCTTCACATCCGACAGGGCCGGGTCCAGCCGGACGCCCTGACAGATTTCATAGCCCGAGACTTCCGGCAGCATGACATCCAGCAGCACCAGATCGGGATGGGTCGAACGGATGCGGTCCATCGCCTCGCCTCCGTTCGCGATCCGGTCGTGTTCATAGCCTTCACGCGTCATCAGGTAGTCCAGCGCAATGGCGATATTATCCTCGTCCTCGACCACAAGGACACGGTGGCGTCTCCCCTCCTTGGCCGTGATCATCTTCGCCTCCTCCCCCGGTTATTGCGCGCGGCAGGCCGCGTTCTGGAACGCGTCATCGGCTGCGGGTGTGGCCCATTCCGCCCCGTTCAACTGCCCGTCCGGCGTGATCTCTACCCCGTCCTGCACCATGACCTGCCGCCCGCCCGCGCAATCGAAGATCATCAGCCCGTCCACCACCGGCTGCCAGCGGGCAAAGTTGTAAAGCCGCGCCATGCGCAGATCCGCGTTGTTGGGATGCTGGGCCATGGCGCGGCGATCCATCGCCACGAATTTGGTGGTGATCGGGGCCAGATAGGTCCAGGGGCGCAGCGGCATGGCCTGTTCGGCGTGCCAGACCACCTCGACCCCTTCGGGCAGTTCACCCGAAACGCGGCTGAACCAGTCATATTCCGACCAGATCGTAAAGCCGATCAGCCCGACGCCGGCGGCAACCGATACCAGCCATTTCGGCAGGCGGTTGCCAGAAAGTTTGCGGGCCAGCAACGCTATCCCTGCAAGGGCAAAGGCGCAGACGATTGCGGCGATCAGTTCAAGGGCCATTCACACTTCCTTGGGTCAGCTGCGGGCACCGCGGGCCTGACCCACGGCGGATTGCATGGTGCGCACGACGACAAAGGCATCGCGCAGGTGGCTGCGTTCGAAATCCGACATGTCGGACGGCGCAAGGAAGTTGTCGGGCTTGCGGCCCGACCGGACCAGCCGCGCCTGATTTTCAAGCCGGGTCTGGGCAATCAGGTCATAGGCTTCGATCAGGTCACGCGCGCCGGACTGGCTGATCACGCCGGCAGCTTCCGCCGCTTCCAGCCGCGCGCGGGTATTGGCGGGTTCAAGCTGGCCGATCAGCGCATAGATGCGGCCCAGATCCACCACCGGCACCACGCCGTTGTGCTTCATGTCGATATGGTTCTTGTGATCGCCCGACCGAATGGTGGCAAAGCCGCGCAGCAGGCCAAGGGGCGGCGTGTGCTTCAGGCTGTTGGAAATCATATGCGCCACGAAGATCGAGTTCTTGGCGGCCATTTCCAGCGTTTCGTGCTGAAGATCCTTGAACAGGCTTGCCTGCCCGCCGATCGGGCGCAGGTCGAACATCACCGATGCCAGCATCTGCGCCATCGGGTCGGGGGTGGAAACCCATTTGCGGAAATAGTCGCGCCAGACCCGCATCGGCTGGCACCATTGCGGGTTGGTCGCCATCATGTCGCCGGGGCAATAGACATAGCCGCAGGCGTTCAACCCGTCTGAAACGATGCGGGCAAGGGCTTCGAAATAGGGCAAGTCGGTCGGAGCCATCCGGTCATCAATCATCAGGCAATTGTCCTGATCGCTTACCCCGGTCTGTTCCTGCCGGCCCTGGCTGCCGCAGGCCAGCCACAGATAGGGCACCGGCGGGGGGCCAAGCTCAGCCTCGGCCATCGCCAGAAGCCGGCGGGTAACGGTATCGGCAATGTCGGTGATCAACCGGGTGACAACCTCATGCGCGTTGTTGCCGCCCACCAGCTGCATCAGCAGCTTGGGAATGCGTGCAGTGACGGCTGCCATCTCTGCGACCGTCTCGGCCACGGCTGCATCCCGCACCAGTTGCGCCGAGGAAACGGCCTGAAAC
>JALQTL010000364.1 GCA_023260935.1 Paracoccaceae bacterium | reverse complement strand
CTTCGTCATCATCAAAATGTATTATGTTGTCAATATCTTCTTGTATTATGAACTAAATCCACTCTATATAAAAATGGAAGAAATTGTGAGAAAGACAGAATAAAAACTTGTGAAACGGCCAAAACTTTGAAGTTTTGTCAGTTTTATCGTCGTTCATTTCGTCATTCTTTCGGCAATTCAACAAAATTTAGAGACTGCTGCATCAAATATATTGTATTAAATTCAAGGAGATTAATTTCTTAATAGGTGGGAAACAAGTTGAAGTGCTTTTACCTTTGAACATCATGAAGGCCAAGGCCAGGCCGCTGGCCACCAAGACGCCCGCCGACTATGGCGTGGACGTCTCGCCCCGGCTGTCGGTGATCAAGACCGTCGAACCGGCGGGCCGCAAGGCGGGGGTGCAGGTGGCTTCCGTGGCCGAACTGATCCAGAAACTGAAAGACGAAGCGGGGGTGATCTGACATGGCCGTTCTTCTGCTTGCCGATGTGAATGAAGGCCAACTGGCCACCGATGCCGTGGCCAAGACCGTGGCGGCGGTAAAGTCGCTGGGCGATGTGCATGTGCTGGTTGCCGGCCAGGGGGGTGATGCCGCCGCGGCCGAGGCAGCGACGCTGGAAGGCGTGGCCAAGGTGCTGTTCGCCGGGGATCACGCCTATTGCCATGGCATGGCCGAGGCGACGGCGGCCCTGATCGTATCTCTGGCCGGGGGCTACAGCCATATTGCCGGTGCCTCGACCGCGTTTTGCAAGAACGTGATGCCGCGCGTGGCGGCATTGCTGGATGTGATGGTGATCTCGGATGTGACGGCGGTGATCGATGCCGACACGTTCGAACGCCCGATCTATGCCGGCAACGCGATCCAGACGGTGAAATCCTCTGACGCGACCAAGGTGATGACGGTCCGCACTGCCAGCTTCACGGCGGTAGGCACAGGCGGCTCTGCCGCGGTCGAGGCGGTTTCGGGCCCGGTGTCGGACCTGTCGGCTTGGGTGGAAGACAAGGTTGCCGCCTCGGACCGGCCGGAACTGACAAGCGCGGGCATCGTCGTTTCGGGCGGTCGCGGCGTGGGCAGTCAGGCCGATTTCGCCCTGATCGAAAAGCTGGCCGACAAGCTCGGCGCCGCAGTTGGCGCCAGCCGCGCGGCGGTTGACAGCGGCTATGCCCCGAACGACTGGCAGGTGGGCCAGACCGGCAAGGTTGTCGCCCCCACGCTGTATGTCGCTGTCGGCATTTCCGGCGCGATCCAGCACCTTGCCGGCATGAAGGATTCGAAGGTCATCGTCGCCATCAACAAGGATGAAGAGGCCCCGATCTTCCAGGTCGCGGACTATGGCCTCGTTGCCGACCTCTTCACAGCTGTGCCTGAGCTGGTCGAAAAACTTTGATCCCACGAAAGCGGGGATGACGGGGGCGCCTTCGGGCGCCCCTGTTCGTTTACAGGTATTGGCGCAGGACAGGCGCCAGTGCCGTGGCAATCTCATGGTGCATGGCAGGCCCGGGAACATGCCGCGCCGCGGGTTCTTCCAACGGGGAAAACGCCATGCCCGCCGTGCCGGCCGACAGGGCAGCCGCCGATGGCCGGACCTTGACCAGCGTATCGGCAAGGGGGCGAACGGCCTCCAGCATCTTGGCCGTGACCAGCATCGGATCTTGCCAGAGATCAGGTTCCAGCCCCTCATTTGGCGGGTCGGACGCCCCCAGCCACAACAGGATCTTGCGCCCGGGGATGGACCGCAGCAGCGACCGCATGCGTTCCACCCATGTGGCCCGCAATTCGGTTGCCAGCACGTCAAAGCGTTCCGCCGAAACCCGGTGCAGGCCCAGCATCAGATGCCGGGTAAAGTGAAACTCTGTCAGGTCCACTTCCTTGAACAAGGCCCGAAGCAGCGGCGACCCCTGAACGAACCGGTCATTGCGGCGCGGATGCACCCGATAATACCGGTTTGACAGGTTGGCCGCCCCCACCACCTGCACCACCGCCACCCGGGCGCCACTGGCAATGCCCAGCACCTCGGGGTCGTTCAGGAACAGATCAAGCCCGGCATTGATATTGCCCAGATTGAGAAGCGGCAGCCCGACCGCATCTTCGACCAGGGCGGGAAAGGGCTGCGGCACAAACTTGCCATAGGTTTCCGTCCCCCCCAAAGCCACCGCATAGGGCTGCACCACATCGCGCCGCGGCCCCCGGAACAACACCCGCGACCGGCCATACCGGCACGGAAAATAGTCTAACGCCCCGTCTCCGGGGAATTCGTAAGCCATCACGCCCACCCACAGTTTACACACCCGTTGGCAGAGTCGCGGATTTTCCTTACCCAAACGCTAAACCAAGCATTTTTCCGAATTCGCCCGCCTTGCCCCCTGACAGGCAGGCGCATAAGGTTTCGGCGCAAAGGCAGCAGGAGACGAATGATGGACATCCGCAGTGTCGGCGTGATCGGGGCCGGTCAGATGGGCAACGGAATTGCGCATGTCTTCGCCCTTGCCGGATATGACGTGCTGATGACCGATATCAGCGACGAAGCGCTGGCGAAGGCGGTGGCGATCATCGACCGCAATCTGGAACGCCAGGTCAGCCGCGGCAAGATTTCGGCCGAAGACAAGGCCGCCGCCATGAGCCGCATCAAGACCACCCGCAGCCTTGCCGATGTTGGGCCCAGCGACCTGATCATCGAGGCGGCCACCGAGCGCGAAACGGTGAAGCAGGCGATCTTCGAGGATCTGCTGCCGCATCTGAAGCCGCACACGATCCTGACCTCGAACACCTCGTCGATTTCCATCACTCGGCTGGCCAGCCGCACCGACCGGCCGGAAAAGTTCATGGGTTTCCACTTCATGAACCCCGTGCCCGTCATGCAGCTGGTGGAATTGATCCGCGGCATCGCGACAGATCAGGAAACGTGGGAAAGCCTGCACGAAGTGGTGCGCAGGCTGGGCAAGACCGCATCAAGTTCCGAGGATTTCCCGGCCTTCATCGTCAACCGTATCCTGATGCCGATGATCAATGAAGCCGTTTATACACTGTATGAAGGCGTCGGATCGGTGAAGTCGATCGACGAGTCGCTGAAGCTGGGTGCCAACCATCCGATGGGCCCGCTGGAACTTGCCGATTTCATCGGGCTGGATACATGCCTGTCGATCATGAACGTGCTGCACGAAGGGCTGGCGGACACCAAATACCGCCCCTGCCCCCTGCTGACCAAATATGTCGAGGCCGGGTGGCTGGGCCGCAAGACGCAGCGGGGGTTCTATGATTACCGGGGCGAGGTGCCGGTGCCGACGCGGTAACGCCCATATCGCAAAATCATCGTCTTTCTGGTCGCCCTGCTTCTTCAGGTCTGGCAAGTCTGTTCCGAAAAGGGGGCACAGCGCCTGACCAAACGCACAATCCTTATGGCAGGCGATTGCGATTGCCCCAAGAAAGCAGGGCTTGCACAACTGGTCAAATGCGTTGCGGGACAGTCCGGTCAGGACTTTTCGACCTGCTTCCCCAATCCCAGCGTATGCTCGCGCAGCCAGGCCAAGAACCCTCGCGGGTTGCCCTCCCACTTCTTCAACTCTTCCACAGGGATGGGTTCGCCGATCACGGGGCGAGTCGGCTTGAACAGGCAGCGCTTGATTTCATAAAGGAGCAGCCCCTGACGGATCGTATCGCTGATCTGGTTGGCGACCTGAAACAGGCGAGAGTTTTGGCCGGGAAAGAAGATCGGCAGGATCGTGGCGCCCGATGAACGCACGATCTTGTGGGTGAAGACGTTCCATTCCCCTTCGACCGCGGGGCCCCACCAGCCCTCGGACATCGCCACCTTGCCGGCGGGAAACAGGATGATCACCCCCCCGGCCTTCAGATGCTTCATCGTCTCATCCCGCATTTGAAGGCCAAGCTCACGCGAGTTTTCCTCGTGCGGGAAGGGCACCGGGATCATGAATTCCTCAACCTCGGGAATGCCGGTAAGAAGCGAACGGGTCAGGATCTTGAAATCAGACCGGACACGGTTGACCATTTCCGCCAGAACCATGCCATCGACCAACCCCGAAGGATGATTGCAGACAACGACCAGCGGACCGGTTGCCGGAATGCGGGCAATCTCTTCGGGCGGCGTGTCGATGCGGATGCCCATATGACGGATCGCCTTGGGCCAGAAGGGGGCGCCAAAGGGGGCGCCAGATTTCTCAAAACTGCGGATCAGGCGCAGAAGGGTGATCTTCGCCGTGGCCCATTCGATTGCGCGGATGGTTCCGGCCTTGAAGGGGTTGCTGAAGGTTCCGGCATAGGAAAGCCGCCGCATGTCATAGGGGCGGTCCACCTTGCCACGCCGGGTGGCGGCAATGATGCCAGAGTCGATCTGCGGGTGTTCGGTCACGTCGACTTTGCCTTTCCGTCCCGGTACCGGGTCAGAAATCTTCTCCGAACCGGTTGGCGACTAGTGCTTCCAGCGCAACCGCCAATTCCTCGGCCTCTGCGCCAGTCGTCCGAACTTCAATAGAGGTTCCGCGAGAGGCTGCCAACATCAAAAGCCCCATGATCGAGTCGCCCGAAACCGTCATCCCGTCCTTCGAGACATGGGCCGCGGCATCATGGGCTTCGACCGTTTCCACGAATTTGGCGCTGGCCCGGGCGTGAAGGCCCTTTTCATTCACAATCTTCAGGGTCTTATCGGCCAAGTCAGGCTCCTCCGCCCAGATCCAGGCTGTTGATGTATTTCCGCCCGGCATCCAGCGCTGCGGTGACAGCCTCGGCCACCGGCAGGTCGCGCGATTTCGTCAGCTTGATCAGCATCGGCAGATTCGCGCCATAAAGGATGCGGCGATCAGGGCCACAACATGCCATGAGTGACAGGTTCGATGGCGATCCGCCAAACATGTCGGTCACCACAACCACGCCATTGCCGCTGTCCACCCCATCGGCGGCCGTGCATATCTCGGCCTGTTTGGCCGAACGATCGTGGTCATCTTCGATGGCAATGGCGCGCATCTGGGCTTGCGGGCCCACGACATGCTCGACCGCCGAGAGATACTCGCGCGCAAGACCGCCATGTGCCACGATCACGATCCCGATCACGCGCCCGCCACCTCATCTGCTGCCAGAACGGCCACCACGGCCGCCCGACGCTCCAGTTCACGATGACGTTTTGACACCGACCAGCCGTTTTCTGCAAGTGCATTGCCCAGTCTTTCTGTCAGGGCAACCGATCTGTGTTGCCCTCCGGTGCACCCGAAACCGATTGACAGGTGCGACTTGCCTTCGGCCAGATGGGCCGGAAGAAGAAACAGCAGAAGGTCTTTCACCCTTTGGTAGAACTCCGCGAATCTGGGATCTTCGGCGATGTATTCGGCCACGGCGCTGTCACGGCCATCCTTGGGCCGAAGGTCCGGCTCCCAATGCGGGTTGCGCAGGAACCGGCAATCGAACACCATGTCAAGCCCACGCGGCAGGCCCCGCTTGTAGCTGAAGCTTTGCACGGAAACGGAAAGCCGGGGGGTGGCCCCATCGCCCCGACCAAACCAGCGCGTCACCTCATCCTTCAGGCCATGGACGGTCAGATCTGTCGTGTCGATCAGATGATCGGCCCGGGCCCGGATCGGGGCCAGAAGATCGATCTCACGCTCCACCCCCTCTTCCGGGCTGTCCATCGGGGCCAGCGGATGCCGGCGGCGGGTTTCGCTATACCGGCGGATCAGGACGGCGGGCTGGCAATCCAGATACAGAACCTCCAGTTCCACCCGGGGTTCGCGCGTCAGCCGGTCAATCAGTTCGATCAGGCTTTGCGCATTGAAATCACGGTTACGCACGTCGATGCCAAGGGCAATCGGCTGCGAGGTCGGCGTGCCTTCCAGAAGACGCGGGACAAAGCTGAGCGGCAGATTGTCGATCACCTCGAAGCCCATGTCCTCCAGCGCGTGAATGGCGGTGGACCGACCGGCGCCCGAAGGCCCTGTGACCAGCACAAGCCGGTGCCACGGGTCTTGCGGCAAAGGGTCTGCGGCTGACATGGGCTTCAGCATCCTTTTCATCCGGTCGCGCGCCCGCAACGAAGATATTGCAGGATTGCCGCGGGAAAATGGGGAGTGACGGGCCCGAAGGCAAGGTCAAGCGGGCAGTCCAGAAGAGTAGTCCGGCGTTCCTGAGGCAATCGTGAACGATCTTCGCCATCAAGATCGATCACAAGCGCAAGGGTCGCTTCCTCGCAAGGCGTGGCATTCAGCAGGCCAAAGCCCCGCGCTTCGATCCGGCCACGGATGGCGGGGGGACAGGATGCAACAACAGCATCGCCCCTGCGGGTCAGGATCGTTCGGTCATCGGCAACAAGGTCAGCGCCAAGGGCCATCAGTTGCAGGGCAAGCGCGCTTTTGCCCCGTCCCGAAGCCCCACGGACAAGAACGCCACGGCCATCAAGCGCGACGGTCGTGGCGTGCAGGATCAGCGGCCCCATGCTGCGCGTCAGACAGGCAGGCCGACCACGAAGCGCGCGCCAAGGGGTTCCGAGGTGGCATCGGCATTTGTCGGCCGAATGTTTTCGGCCCAGATCACGCCGCCATGCGCCTCGACGATCTGCTTGGAGATCGACAGCCCAAGTCCGGAGTTGTTGCCAAAATCATTCTTGGGCCGTTCCGAATAGAAGCGCTTGAAGATCTTGGTCAGCGCCTGTTCGGGAATGCCGGGGCCGGTGTCTTCCACAACCACCAGAACGCGGTTGTCCCGTTTTCGCGCCCAGACCCGCACGGCATCGCCATCTTCGCAGAATGAAACCGCATTGGTGATCAGGTTGACAAAAACCTGCGCCAGCCGTGCTTCCAGGCCGCTGATCAGGATCGGATCGGCGGGGAAGTCCGTGATCAACTCAACGCCCTTTTCCTTTGCCTGCTGGCCCAGATATTCGCTGAGGTTGGTCAGCGTTTTCGTCAGGTTGAACTGTTCTTCCTGTTCCTTGACCAATTCGCTATCCAGCCGCGAAGCGTTCGAGATATCGCTGACCAGCCGGTCCAACCGGCGCACATCATGCTCGATCACCTCCAGCAGGCGCGTGCGCTGATCGTCACGCTTGGCCAGATGCATCGAGGCCACGGCGCTGCGCAGGCTGGCCAGCGGGTTCTTGATCTCATGCGCCACGTCGGCGGCGAACTGCTCGTTCGCATCGATCCGGTCATAGAGCGCGGCGACCATGCCCCGCAGGGCAACGGAAAGGCGCCCGATTTCATCAGGGCGGGCTGTCAGGTCGGGGATGCGGACACGACCCGGCTGCATGCGGCGGGCATCGCGGTCTTGCCCGGCCTCGGCTGCGGCGGCCAGATCGGCCAGCGGGTTCGCGATGGTCGAGGCAAGCACCAGACTAAGCCCGATCGAGACCATCAGCGTCAGGATGAACATCTGGAGGATCTGCTCACGCTCATTGCGCACCAGCGAGTCGATCTCGCCCTCGGCACTGACAAGCGCCACGGCACCGATCACCTCACCCGCGCGCTCCACGGGGGTGGATACGGAAAAGATAGCATCGCCCGACTGCCCCTTGCCCAGATTGACAGAGGTTTCGCCGGCAAGCGCCGAAGGCAGAATGCCGCGCGCCATGCTTTCGGTATCAACCGCCACGCCGGCAGCCCGTTCCCCGGACAAGAGGCGCGAGGCGCCTTCCCAGACCGTATTCAGGAAATCGGTGATCAGGGTGGACTGTTCACGCGGCACGAAGGGAAGTTCCTTGCCGCGGGTCATGCTGACGACCCGGCCCGCGTTATCGAACAAGAACACCTCGCTGCCGGGGCTGATGGTCACACTTTCCAGCGTGCGCGCCAGCTTGCCTTCGGGCGACATGTCAATCGGCCCTTCGTCCGGCAGGCGGGCTTCGAAGACATCCGCCAGAAGCCGGGCTTCCGTGATGAAGCCCTGTTCGCGCTGCTCTACCAAGCTGTCACGGAAGGGGTTCAGGAACAGAACCCCCGCCACCAGAACGACCAACGCCATCAGGTTGAAGACGATGATCTTGCGCGCCAGGGGCGAGCGCTTCAGCGACACCATCCCCCGGCGTCCGCTGGTATCGCGCAACACGCCATCCTGCTGGGCATCGCTGGATACCCAGTCTTCGCCAAGAAGCACCTCTCCCGGCTTTGCCCTGCCCTGATCCTTCGGGCCGATCTGCGGCATGGTTGTCATGTTTCGTTGTAGCGATAACCGATGCCATACAGCGTCTCGATGGCCGAGAAGTCATCATCGACCGCGCGCATCTTCTTGCGCAGGCGCTTGATATGGCTGTCGATTGTGCGGTCATCGACGTAAACCTGATCGTCATAGGCCACGTCCATCAACTGATCGCGGCTCTTCACAAAGCCGGGCCGCTGGGCAAGTGCCTGAAGCAGCATGAATTCCGTGACGGTCAGCGAAACATCCAGGCCCTTCCAGGACACCGAATGGCGCAACGGGTCCATCCGCAGATGGCCACGTTCCATGATCTTGTTTTCTTCCGTCACCGCCACTTCGCCCGTGGCAATGGCATCCTGCCGGCGCAACAGCGCGCGGATGCGTTCCACCAAAAGGCGCTGACTGAAGGGCTTCTTGACATAATCGTCAGCGCCCATCCGCAGACCCAGCACCTCGTCGATCTCATCGTCCTTCGAGGTCAGGAAGATCACCGGCATCGCGGTTTTCTGACGGATTCGCTGAAGCAGATCCATCCCGTCCATCCTGGGCATCTTTATGTCAAGCACAGCCATGTCAGGCATGCGCCGGGTAAAGGCGTCATAGGCTGACTGGCCATCATTATAGGTTTCGACTTCAAACCCTTCGGCTTCAAGCGTCATCGAGACAGACGTCAGAATATTCCTGTCGTCATCAACAAGGGCGATCCTTGCCATGGAGAGTTTCCTTTTTACTGCCCGAACTCACGTCTTTTTTGGTCATTATAGTCGGCAGTCCGGGGCTGAGAATCAACAGGGAAGTGCGAATCGGGGGGCATTCGACTCTGTTGTCGCCACAAAAATGCCAAAGAATGACTAATTTGCCTCAGTCAGGCGGAGTGTTGACGATTGATTGCGCTAACCTGCGCGTGGTTGCGCTAACTGTGCCAAAGCGTCCTGTTCTGCTTTATGATCCACATGCTATAGGGCAATCGAGACACCCCTCCCTGGCCCGGGGGGTGCTCCGGTATCTCCTTGAGGAGCATGCCGAAAATTGACCGACAACACCCGCGCAATTATGCGCGGCATCGGGAGCTTGCAGGATGACCAACGGACGCGTGAACCCTAACCGTACCCTCGACGCACAAGGCATTACGGGACTGGGCAACGTCTATTATAACAGCATCGAACCCGTACTGGTCGAAGCGGCGGTCAAGCGGGGAGAGGGTCGCCTTGGCAATGGCGGCGCATTCCTTTGCACGACGGGCAAGTTCACCGGACGGTCGCCCAAGGACAAGTTCGTGGTCCGCACCGCTGCGGTAGAAGACACGATCTGGTGGGAAAACAACGCGCCGATGGCGCCCGATGCCTTTGCCCGCCTGAAGGCAGACATGCTGGCCCACATGAAAGGCCGCGACTATTTCGTGCAGGATCTTTATGCCGGGGCCGACCCGGTTCACCGGCTTGACGTGCGGGTGGTAACGGAACTGGCCTGGCACGGGCTGTTCATCCGCCACCTGCTGCGCCGCCCCGACCGGTCGGAGCTGGATACTTTCGATCCGGAATGGACGATCATCAACTGCCCCAGCTTCAAGGCCGATCCAGCCCGCCACGGCTGCCGCAGCGAAACGGTGATCGCGCTGAATTTCGACGAAAAAACCGTGCTGATCGGCAACACCGCCTATGCCGGCGAGAACAAGAAATCCGTCTTCACCATTCTGAACTACATCCTGCCCGGCAAGGGTGTGATGGCCATGCACTGCAGTGCCAACCACGCCATCGGCAACCCGGTGGATGCGGCCGTGTTCTTCGGCCTGTCCGGCACGGGCAAAACCACCCTTTCGGCCAGCCCCGACCGCACCCTGATTGGCGATGACGAACACGGCTGGTCGGATCGCGGCATCTTCAACTTCGAAGGTGGCTGCTATGCAAAGACCATCAACCTGAACCCCGAAGCCGAGCCCGAGATCTATGCCACCACCAGCCGCTTTGGCACGGTGATCGAGAATATGGTCTATGATCCCGAAACGCTGGAACTTGACTTCACCGACAATTCGCTGACCGACAACACCCGCTGCGCCTATCCGCTGGAAGCGATTTCGAACGCCTCGGCAACCGCGCTTGGCGGCCATCCGCGCCATGTGGTGATGCTGACCTGCGATGCTTTCGGCGTGCTTCCCCCGATCGCGCGGCTTTCGCCGGCACAGGCGATGTATCACTTCCTGTCGGGCTTCACCTCGAAAGTTGCGGGAACCGAACGCGGCGTTACCGAACCGCAGCCCACCTTCAGCACCTGTTTCGGCGCCCCCTTCATGCCGCGCCGGCCCGAGGTATATGGCAAGCTCTTGCAGGAAAAGATCCTCAAGACCGGCGCGACTTGCTGGCTGGTGAACACCGGCTGGACCGGCGGCGCCTATGGCACCGGCAAGCGCATGCCGATCAAGGCAACCCGCGCCCTGCTGTCGGCCGCGCTGGATGGATCTCTGAACGGGGCCGAATTCCGCCGCGACCCGAACTTCGGTTTTGAAGTGCCGGTCGCCGCGCATGACGTGGACCCGATCCTGCTGAGCCCGCGCGACACCTGGGCCGACAAGTCCGCCTATGACGCACAGGCTGCCAAACTGGTCGAGATGTTCTCGAAGAACTTCGGGCAGTATGTGCCCTATATCGATGATGACGTGAAGGCCGCCGCCATCGGCTGAGCCTGCAACGCTTGTCTGCGACATCGCCCCCGCGCCCATGGTTGCGGGGGCTTTTTCATGCCGCGGCGGCCTAGCCCAAGAGTGCCTGACGAACGAGGTTCAGGCCCGAAACCACCAGAAGCGCCTGCGTGATCTTGCGAAACCGCGCCTGCGGCAGCCGGTCCTGAAGCCGGAAGCCCAGCACCATGCCCAGTTGCGCCGGAAGAACCAGCAGCACTGAAAATGCCAGCCGTCCCCCTGACAGCAGGCCGGTGCCCAGATGCGCCGCCAACAGCGTGATGGCCCCCAGCAGAAAGACCACCCCCTGCGCGCGCACCATCTGGCGCTTTTCCACCCCGGTCGACAACAAATACACCAGAAGCGGCGGCCCCCAGATGCCGGAAACGCCGCCATAAAGCCCGCCGATGATCCCCAGCCCCCATTCAGCGCGGGTGCGATGCTCCAGCCGCAGGGCCAGCGGCACACCGGCCAGCTGCAACGCCGCAAAAGCCGAAACCGGCACCCCCAGCAACAAAAGATAGGCCATACGGGGCAGATCGTCGAAGAACTGCGCCGACACCAGGATGAAGACCATGGTGCCGATCAGAAACCGCCGGTAGATGCGCGCGGTCTCGACCGCCGGGCCGATGCCCTGCCGAAAGGCCTGCGAGAAATTCGTCACCACCGTCGGCAGGATCAGCCCGGCAAGCGCCACATCGGGCGGCAGAAAGCTGGAAAAAGCCGAGATCATGATCAGCGGCATGGCAAATCCAACCGCGCCCTTCACAAATCCAGCAAAAAATGTAACCGCACAGGCCAGGATCACCTGGCCTGGGTCAAGGTTCGCAACTTTCAGAAGCTCTGCCAACATGGCGGCCTTTTCGCCTGCCGGGGCAGGAAAGGAAAGGCCGAAAGCCGCCCCGAAGCGCCAAACAGGATGCGACACTTTCAATCCTTGCCGCGGCGCCCATTGAAATTATATTGCGCTGCAACTGCAAACAGTTTAGGCGGATCGCACCCGCAGACTCCACAGACAGGAATCGCGTCATGCCCCATGATGGACAGCCCCTCGCCACCCCGCTTCTGGCGGATATCGCCACGCTGACAGCGGCAGCCCTGCCCGAAGTGGAAGCCCTGTTCGCCGCAGCACGCGAAAACCTGCGCACGGCCGTGACGGTGGGCGGCAAGGTGTCGAATGCGGCCATGGAAGAACGCCAGCATGCCGCACATGCCCTTGCATGGCTGGCAACCTACACTGAATCGCTGCGTCAGTTGCAGGCTTGGGCCGGCCGGCTTCAGGCCGATGGCAAATTCGGCGAAACCGAAGCACTGATCCTGCAAATCGGCTTTGGCGAATACCTCAACCAGATCCATGGCGGCATCGCCATGAGTCAGGGCGAGATCGCCCGCTTGCAGGATCTGGATCTGGTTCCGGCGGCGCCCGGCACTGCGGCCCGCAGCCTGATGGCCCACGGCAACACAACCGCCGCCCGGGCACGGCTTGTGGCGCTGATGCGCGAAGGCCGGGCGAACGCCACCTTCGGCGCCACAGGGCTGGACGAGGAACTGGAAATGATCCGCGACCAGTTCCGCCGCTTTGCCGAGGATGAGGTAAAACCTTACGCCCATGAATGGCACCTGAAGGACGAACTGATCCCGATGGAGATCATCCGGAAACTGGCCGAAATGGGGGTGTTCGGCCTGACCATCCCCGAGGAATTCGGCGGCTTCGGCCTGTCGAAGGCCAGCATGGTCGTCGTGTCGGAAGAACTCTCGCGCGGGTATATCGGCGTAGGCAGTCTGGGCACACGATCCGAAATCGCGGCCGAACTGATCCTGTGCGGCGGGACGCCAGACCAGAAGGCGCAGTGGCTGCCCAAGCTGGCCTCGGGCGAAATTCTGCCCACGGCTGTCTTCACCGAACCAAATACCGGGTCTGATCTGGGCAGCCTGCGAACCCGCGCCCGCCAAGAGGCCGACGGCTGGTCGATCACTGGCAACAAGACATGGATCACCCATGCCGCGCGCACCCATGTGATGACCGTTCTGGCCCGCACGGTGGAGGGCACCACCGATTACCGCGGCCTGTCGATGTTCCTTGCCGAAAAGACACCCGGAACAGATGAAGCCCCCTTCGTCGACCCGGGCCTTTCCGGCGGCGAGATCGAGGTGCTGGGCTATCGCGGCATGAAGGAATACACGGTCAACTTCGACGACTTCAAGGTCAAGTCCGAAAACCTGCTGGGCGGTGTCGAAGGTCAGGGCTTCAAGCAGCTGATGCAAACCTTCGAAAGCGCCCGCATCCAGACCGCCGCCCGCGCCATCGGCGTGGCGCAATCGGCGCTGGACGTGGGCCTGCAATATGCCGAAGACCGCAAGCAGTTCGGCAAACCGCTGATCGCATTCCCGCGGGTGGCAGGCAAGCTTGCGATGATGGCGGTTGAAATCATGATTGCCCGGCAGCTCACCTATTTCAGCGCCTGGCAAAAAGACCATGACAAGCGCTGCGATCTTGAGGCGGGGATGGCAAAGCTTCTGGGCGCCCGCGTGGCCTGGGCCGCGGCCGACAATGCCTTGCAGATCCACGGCGGCAACGGCTTTGCGCTGGAATACCAGATCAGCCGCATCCTTTGCGATGCCCGCATCCTCAACATCTTCGAAGGCGCGGCCGAAATTCAGGCCCAGGTCATTGCGCGGCGCCTGCTCGACTGATCCTTCCCTTCATCTGTTCGAAAATATCCTGAGGGGGGCATAAAGCCCCCCTGCACGGGTCCGGTTCGGGGCAATCCGTTCGCGGGGATCACACCCGCCCGCGTGACGGCCGCATAACCCCCAGCCGGGGATGCAGTCGTCCCGCCACCACCCAGCAAGCCGCCATTGCCGCGCTGGCCGCAACAAATATCCCCGGCAGCGGCGCCACAAGCAGCACCATCCAGGCCGCGCCCGGCGTCAAGATGCCCGAGACATCCCGAAAACTGGAATACACGGCCGACATCTCGGTCCGCTCGCTTGGTTTGACCGCCATCAGGAAGGGCAGCCCCCCCACCACGTCCAACGTCACCAGCAGAACCGATGCCACCATGCAGGAAACCACCGTCAGCCAGGGCATCGGTGACAGCAGCGCCGCGGCCAGAAAGGCGAAGGTGCAGGCGCCGAAGGCCGCTCTGACCGCCACACGAACCGAAGCCCGCCGCGCCATCCGCAGGATCAGCGGCGAAAGGAACAGCAGCGTGTTGGTGATGGAAAGCGCAAGCCCCCCTACCTTGTCGCCCAGACCCGCCTCGATGCAGAAGATGGGCAGATAGACCACATAGACCCACCAGCCGCAGGAACGGATCACGGCAAAAAGCCAGCCCGCAATCAGACGTGGTTGCCGGAAGAAACGGCCCAGATAGGCCAGCGGGTTTGCGGCCGGCCCCTTGGCCCGGGTGATCTGCTTGCCATTGCCCAGCCGAAGCACCCAGAACACCACCAGCAGGGCCAGGGCGAAACCACCCGCCACCAGAAAAGGCAGCGGCGCCCAGACAGACCTTAGCCAGACCCCGACCAGCGGCCCGATGGCCCAGGGGCCAGCGGCAAAGACCATCTGCATCGACTGGCTTCGTCCCAGATTCTGCCGGTCGATGTAGTCAAGGATATAGGCGTTCAGGCAGACGAAGGTGGTCGCCGTGGCCATCGCAAGCGCCATCAGCGCCAGGGGCAGTGACCAGCTTTCCCCAAGGATCGCCAGCGCCATGCCCAGAACATACATGGCGCAGCCCAGCGAATACATCCAGCGGCGCGGGATGAAGCGCGTGCCCCAGGGCACGAACAGGCCCCAGATCAAGGAAACGATCCCGGCAACAAAATAGGCGGCCGAAGTGCTTTCGGCACTGCCGACAGCATCATAGACCGCCAGCGGCATGGCCGAGATCAACGTGCCACGCACCGCCGCTTCCATCCCCGCAAGCAAGGCGAAATTCTGCACCTTCGGTGTCGGGGAATGCTTCAGAAAGATCGGAAGGTAACGCGTCGCCATGATCCATCTGCCCGATTTTTCGGCACGCCGTCTGAGCCATCCGCGACAAGCCGCGTCGGGAACGGCTCAAACGCTACGGGCCAGCCGCGCCACAAGGCGCGCCCGGGCTTCGGGCAAGCCCGCCTGCCCGCCGAGGCGGTCCACAAGCGCCCGGGCCAGAAAATGCCCCGTAAGATCAAGCGACTGGCCAATCTCTGCCTCAGTCGCGGGGCCTTGTCCCAGCAGCACTTGCGGCAAGGGCAGCAGACGCGGTGCCCAGTCCCCTGCCGCCGCGCGGCTGACCG
Source organism: Paracoccaceae bacterium (assembly GCA_023260935.1). GTDB lineage: Bacteria > Pseudomonadota > Alphaproteobacteria > Rhodobacterales > Rhodobacteraceae > Pseudotabrizicola. The sequence goes on along the minus strand of JALQTL010000364.1, from coordinate 1,465 downwards.
CGCGCCCGGACCGGGGGCTGACAAAGGCCAGATCGTCCCTCGCTCCGGTCAGCGCGCAGCGTTGCAGATCCAGCCCGAAGCCGATCTCTTCCAGCAAGGTGAGCTCCCAGCGCAGGTAAAGCCCGACCCAGTCCTTTCCGGCCGCCATCTGGTCCAACAGCGCAAGCGACCGGGCGTAAAGCACCGGATGCGGGTCGCGCTCGGGCAGGGTGGCGTGCACCAGCGCGCAGACAGCCCCCAGTGCGGCCAGTGCGGCAGGGTCTTCCAGCAGAACCGCGCGCGATTTAAGGGGTTCCACCCGGAACGCGCCCATATGGCCTTCCAGCCGGGCCCGCCAGTCCAGCTGCAATTGGGTGCCCGGTTGCAGGATGGCCGCCATCTTCCGCGACGCGCCCCCGCGCACCACGCCCAGATGCCGGCCATGGGCACCTGTGAAAACCTCGATGATCGCAGAGCCTTCGCCATGCAGACGCATGGACAAAAGCACCCCTTCGTCGCGCCACTCCATCGCCGGACGATGCCCCCGCACCAGACCGGGCGCAAGAGCCGGCGCTTCAATCCGAAGAAAGGCCATCCTCGGCCAGAAGGCTGCGCCCCGCGCGGTCTTCGACCTCGATGACCCATAGATCCGGGTCACGACCGCGTTGCCGGCGGATCGCGTCATCCACATCCGCCTCGGCCCCATCGGTCATCACCACCCAGACCCGCCCCCCTGTCGTCAGGTCATAGCTGCGCTGAAACAGCCGTGCCCGGCCGTCCAGCGTGGAAAGTTTGACCAGCACGGCGCCGGCGGTATCGTCGCCATGGGCCACCACAAAGGCCGGGATATCGGCCAGCCGAAGCCTTCTCAGATAGGCATCCACCCAGAACCGCGAGGCAAGGCGCAGCGTCATGCCCGCCCCCGCCAGCGCCGCGGCCCGTCACGGCTTTCCGTGGCAACGCGGGCGCGCGGGGGCTCGATGCCCCCCAAGCCCGCCCCCCGGATCGGTGGCACGCCCTCAGGCATCGCCATCCTTGAAGTCCAGCCCCATTTCGGAATAGCGCTCGGCCTCTTCCTGCCAGTTCTCGCGCACCTTCACGGTCAGGAACAGATGCACCGGGCGGTCAAGAAAACTGGCAATCTCGGCCCGCGCGGCCTGCCCCACCTGCTTGATCGTCTCGCCCTTGTTGCCCAGAACGATCCCCTTGTGGCCATCGCGTGCGACATAGACGATCTGGTCAATCCGCGTCGATCCGTCGGGCCGGTCTTCCCATTTCTCGGTTTCGACGGTCAGCTGATAGGGCAGTTCCTCGTGCAGGCGCAGGGTCAGCTTTTCACGCGTCATTTCGGCTGCGATCATCCGCATCGGCAGGTCGGCGATCTGGTCCTCGGGATAGAACCATGGACCTTCGGGAATTTCGGCCGCCAGCCATTCCCGCAGATCGGCCACCCCATGCCCGCGCTCGGCCGAGATCATGAAGGTCT
>JALQTL010000342.1 GCA_023260935.1 Paracoccaceae bacterium | reverse complement strand
AGGTGTAACCGGTCTTGGTTGGAGTCGGCAGCACAATCGGCGAACCACTTCCTACCGTGAAGGTGTCGGAGGCTTGCGAGTCACCACCATCTGCTCCGTAGTAGGAGAAGTTGACGGTGTAGGTCTGCCCTGTCCACTTTGCGTAGAGGGTGATGTCTGCACTTGGGCTGTATGGGCTGGTAACTGCCGTCCCTGTCAGGCCTGAGTTGTCGTACCAACCACCGAATGTGTAGCCAGACTTGGTTGGCGTTGGAAGCGTAACCGCAGTGCCACCATTTGTGTAACTGTCAGTTGCCGGCTGCGTTCCACCATCAGCGTGAAGCCCATCTCACGCGCAAGCTGGCGGGTGGCAAGCGCTTCGGTCAGGCCGCCGGTCTTGTCCAGCTTGATGTTGACCGCATCGTATTTGCCCTTCAGCCCGGCAAGGCTGTGCCGGTCATGGCAGGATTCGTCGGCACAGACGGGCAGGGGGCGCTGCATCCGGGCCAGAATGTCATCCTGACCGGCGGGAAGCGGCTGTTCGACCAGCACCACCCCAAGGGCCACAAGATGCGGCGCAAGTTCAGCATAGACCTCAGCCGTCCAGCCTTCGTTCGCGTCGATGATCAGACGGGATTTCGGCGCCCCCTGACGCACGGCTTCCAGCCGGGGCATGTCATCGGCCGTGCCCAGCTTGATCTTCAACAGCGGCCGGTGGGCATGCAGTGCCGCCTGTTCGCGCATCGTTTCGGGGGTGTCGAGCGACAGGGTATAGGCAATCGGCACCGGGCCGGGCCGCGGCAAACCCGCCAGTTCCCAGACCCTACGGCCCTGCGCCTTTGCTGCCAGATCCCACAGCGCGCAATCCACCGCGTTGCGCGCGGCCCCGGGGGGCAGGGCGGTTTGCAGCGCCTCACGGCTGATGTCGGGGGGCAGGGCCTCGATCTGTGCTGTCACGCTTTCCAGCGTTTCCCCGTAGCGGGCATAGGGGACGCATTCCCCGCGCCCCGCCACCCCATCGCGGCGGATATGCACCGTCAGCACCCGGGCCTCGGTCTTGCTGCCCCGGCTGATGGTGAAGCTGCGGGCAAGGGGAAAGGTATCGCGCGTAACGGTGATCATGGCACTGTGCGTCCCGTGGTTTCGCCCCCGTTGTCTGCTTTGCCACGGCATAGCGCAACCCCGGTGAAAGCCACTGTCCGCGGTTGCTTGAGCCGAGATTTCTGCAAGTGCAAAGGCGGTATTGCGCGCAGCGACGCAATAATCTAACCAAGGGCGAAGAAGTCGTGAAATTTCCTTGCCTAGAGGATCAGGATGAGCTTTCGCATTCAGCCCCCCGCCCCCGCCCGCCCGAACCGCTGCCAGCTTTTCGGCCCCGGATCGCGCCCGGCGATCTTTGAGAAAATGGCAGGTTCGGCGGCCGATGTGGTCAACCTTGATCTGGAGGATTCGGTTGCCCCGTCCGACAAGGATCAGGCTCGCGCCAATATCATCGAGGCGGTTCAGGATGTGAACTGGGGCAACAAGACCCTGTCGGTTCGGATCAACGGTCTGGATTCGCCCTATTGGTATCGCGATGTGGTCGATCTGCTGGAAAAGGCGGGGGATCGGCTGGATCAGATCATGATCCCCAAGGTGGGCTGTGCGGCCGATGTCTATGCTGTGGATGCGTTGGTTACGGCGGTAGAGCGCGCCAAGGGCCGCCAGAAGCCGATCTCTTTCGAGGTGATCATCGAAAGCGCCGCCGGCATCGCGCATGTCGAAGAGATTGCCGCCAGCAGCCCGCGCCTTCAGGCGATGAGCCTTGGTGCTGCGGATTTTGCCGCCAGCATGGGCATGCAGACCACCGGCATCGGCGGCACGCAGGAAAACTATTACATGCTTCAGGGCGGCGCGAGATATTGGGCCGATCCGTGGCATTGGGCGCAGGCTGCCATCGTTGCCGCCTGCCGCACCCATGGCGTGCTTCCGGTGGATGGCCCCTTTGGCGACTTTTCCGATGACGAAGGGTTTCTGGCCCAGGCCCGCCGGTCGGCGACGCTGGGCATGGTGGGCAAATGGGCGATCCACCCCAAGCAGGTGTCGCTGGCCAATCAGGTTTTCACCCCCAGTGCCGAGGCCGTTGCCGAAGCGCGCGAGATCCTTTCCGCGATGGAGGCCGCCAAGGCCCGAGGCGAAGGGGCAACTGTCTACAAGGGCCGTCTGGTGGATATCGCCAGCATCAAGCAGGCCGAAGTGATTGTGCGCCAATCCGAGTTGATCGCAGGCTGATAACACGGAATCGTTGACACAACGCCCAAAAACACGGCACGTTTCCGTCTGATCCGCCCGCGCAGGGGCAGGATGAAAGAAATACCCGCGCTGCGATCCAGGGGAGAGGAGGCCCCTCGCAGCAAAAGGGGAGGATGCACGCCCCGTGGCCCAGCCGCGGGGCGCTGCTGTTTCCGGCGGTCTGCGCCCCCTTTGCCGAGTTGCACTTTGCCCCGCCTCTGGCCATATAGGGCAGTGACCAAGTGGGAGCTTGCCATGAACTACCTGGAATTCGAAAAGCCGCTGGCCGAGATCGAGGGCAAGGCGGAAGAACTGCGTGCCATGGGGCGCAGTAATCCGGGCATGGATGTGGCCAAGGAAGCGGAAGCCTTGGACAAGAAGGCCGAAACGCTGCTGCGGGATCTCTACAAGGATCTGACGCCCTGGCGGAAATGTCAGGTGGCCCGGCATCCCGACCGCCCCCATTGCAAAGACTACATCGATGCGCTGTTCACAGAATACACCCCCCTGGCAGGGGACCGGAACTTTGCCGAAGACCATGCCGTGATGGGCGGCATCGCCCGCTTCAACGACCAACCGGTGATGGTGATCGGCCATGAAAAGGGCCATGACACCAAAAGCCGGATCGAGCGCAATTTCGGCATGGCGCGGCCTGAAGGCTATCGCAAGGCGATCCGCCTGATGGATATGGCCGACCGTTTCCGCCTGCCGGTGATCACGCTGGTGGATACCCCCGGCGCCTATCCCGGCAAGGGGGCCGAAGAGCGCGGTCAGGCCGAAGCCATCGCCCGCAGCACGCAGAAGTGCCTTGAAATCGGCGTGCCACTGCTTTCGGTGGTGATTGGGGAAGGCGGATCGGGTGGGGCTGTCGCTTTTGCCACCGCCAACCGTGTGGCGATGCTGGAACATTCGGTCTATTCGGTGATCAGCCCGGAAGGCTGCGCTTCGATCCTGTGGAAAGACGCCGAAAAGATGCGCGAGGCGGCCGAGGCGCTGCGCCTGACTGCGCAAGATCTGCAAACACGCCTCTCGACACCGACCCTTCGGCTTTACCGGACCTCGGACAC
>JALQTL010000263.1 GCA_023260935.1 Paracoccaceae bacterium | reverse complement strand
GCCGCACCAAGGGCCGCCCGATCCCGGCGGGCCGCGTGCAGCCGGGCGAGGCGCTGGGCTTCGGCCTTGCGCTGTCGGGTCTTGCGGTGATGATGCTGTGGCTGGCCGCCAATGCGCTGGCCGCCGGGCTGCTGGCCTTCACCATCTTCTTCTATGCCGTCGTCTATTCGATGTGGCTGAAGCGGTCCACGCCGCAGAACATCGTGATCGGCGGCGCCGCGGGGGCCTTTCCTCCGATGATCGGCTGGGCGGTTTCCACGGGCGGCGTGTCGGTGGAATCGGTGCTGATGTTCATGCTTATCTTCATGTGGACGCCGCCGCATTTCTGGGCGCTGGCGCTGTTCATGAAGGAAGACTATTCCAATGCCGGCGTGCCGATGCTGACGGTAACGCATGGGCGCAAGGAAACGCGCCGCCAGATCCTGATCTACACGGTCCTGCTGGCGCCGGTGGCGATCTGGGCGGCGCTTACCTCGATTGGCGGGCCTTTCACGCTGGCCGCGGCGATGGTGCTGAACGCGATCTTCCTGAAAGGCGCTTGGGATATCTACAAGCGCGACGAAGACACGGCCGAGGCGGACAGATACGCAGTCGAGAAAAAGGTGTTCAAGTTTTCGCTTGCCTATCTTTTCCTGCACTTCGCGGCTTTCCTTGTGGAGGCGGCATTGAGGGCGCAAGGCGTGGGGGGCTGGTAAGATGAGCTTTCGTCCCGATCATGAACTGCACCGTCGTCGGCTGTCGCGCAATGTGGGCGTGGGCCTCACGCTGGGGGCTTTCATCATTCTCGTTTTCGCCCTGACGGTGGTGAAGGTGACGCGGGGAGACCCGATGCAGGCCTTTGATCACACGGTGCGCCCGGAAATGACGATCACTACGCCAGAGGCTTCGAAATGAGTGCGACCGGCAAGACCGCTGCCAAACTTGTGGGCGTGGCCGTTGTGATGGCCAGCCTGTCTTTTGCCGCCGTGCCGTTTTACGACTGGTTTTGCCGCGTGACAGGCTTTGGCGGCACCACCAGCGTGGCGACCGCAGCGCCTGACACCATCCTGGACCAGACCATCCAGATCCGCTTCGATGCGTCTACCGCGCCGGGGATGCCATGGCAGTTCAAGCCGGTCCAGCGCACCATGACGGTGCGGATCGGCGAAAATGCCCTTGCCTTCTATGAAGCCTACAATCCTACCAGCCGCACTGTCGGCGGCACGGCAAGCTATAACGTGACCCCGGATGCCGCAGGCGGCTACTTTTCCAAGATCGCCTGTTTCTGCTTTACCGAACAGGTGCTGAAGCCCGGTGAGCGGGTGGAAATGCCGGTCAGCTTCTTCGTGGACCCTGAAATCGTGAAGGATCGCGAAGGCAAGTTCGTCAAGGAAATCACGCTTTCCTATACCTTCTATGAAACGCCCCTGCCCGAAGAGCAGGCCGCGCTTGAACCGGCCGCCGACGGCACGCTAAACTGACAAAAAAAGAACCGAGGGAACCGACCATGGCCCACGCCAAGAACCACGATTATCACATTCTGCCCCCGTCGATCTGGCCTTTGCTGGCGGCCGTATCGGCCTTTGTCATGCTGTTTGGCTCGGCGCTGTGGATGCATGGGTCAAGCCCGTGGCTGGGCCTGATCGGCTTTGTCGGCGTGCTTTACGTCATGTTCGGCTGGTGGGCCGATGTGGTGAAGGAAAGCCAGGTCGGCGATCACACCCC
>JALQTL010000233.1 GCA_023260935.1 Paracoccaceae bacterium | reverse complement strand
GAGTACGGGTGCCGAAATCAGGACGGCCACGCGCAAGCCTTCGCGCAGAACATCATAGATGTAGCCTTCGCCCAGCACGCGCTGGATCATCGCGCCGTAATCGTTGGGCAGGGGCGGGGCCTCGTTCGACCGCGCATAGGGAATGCCAAGGCCGCCGCCAAGATCCAGACGGCGAATATCATGGCCATCTTCGCGCAGCGCCAATGTCAGTTCCCGCACCTTGGTGAAGGCCGCTTCGAAAGGGGCCAGTTCCGTCAACTGGCTGCCGATGTGAACATCGACACCCACGACCGCAATGCCCGGCAGGGCCGCGGCTTCGGCATAGACGGCACGCGCCCGCGCGATGGGAATGCCGAACTTGTTTTCAGACTTGCCGGTGGCAATCTTGGCATGCGTCCGCGCATCGACATCGGGGTTGACCCGAAGCGCGATCGGCGCCGTTACCCCCAGCGATACCGCCACTTCGGACAGGGCCCGCAACTCCGGTTCGCTTTCCACGTTGAACTGCCGCACGCCGCCAGTCAGCGCCAAACGCATCTCGTCCCGCGTCTTGCCCACACCGGAAAAGACGATCCTTTCCCCCGGCACGCCCGCCGCCCGGGCCCGGCGGTATTCGCCACCCGAAACGACATCCATGCCAGCACCCAGATCGCCCAGAAGCTTCAGCACCGCGATATTCGACAGCGACTTGATCGCAAAGCACACAAGATGCGGCAGGGGGGAAAGCGCCTCGGTGAAAAGCTGGTAATGGCGCGTCAGCGTTGCCGCCGAATAGCAGTAGAAGGGCGTACCCACCTGCGCCGCGATTTCGGGAATGGCCACATCTTCGGCATGCAGAACGCCGCCCTTGTAAAGGAAATGGTCCATGGCGCAAAACCCCTGCTGATCCGTGCCATCGGGCTTTAGCCAAACTCTGGCATGAATTCAAACCGGATCGGCAAAGCGGGCTGGAATTCCCCGCCACCTGCCATAGGATCGGGGAAACACGGTGGAGGACAGCATGGCACGCACGATCATCATCGAAGCCCATGGCGGGCCGGAACAACTTAAGCTTGTGGACCGCCCGGTGGGCGACCCCGGGCCGGGGCAGATCCGCATAAGCCACCGCGCCTGCGGGCTGAACTTTATCGATGTCTATCAGCGCAGCGGTCTTTACCCGATGGCCCTGCCCACCGCCCTTGGCATGGAAGCAAGCGGCATCGTCGAGGCCGTGGGCGAAGGCGTGACCCATCTGAAACCGGGCGACCGGGCCGCCTATGCCTCGGCCCCGCCCGGCGCCTATTGCGATGCAAGGGTGATGCCTGCCGCGCAGGTCTGCCCCCTGCCGGACGGGATCGATTTCGATACCGGCGCCGCGATGATGCTGAAAGGGCTGACGGTGCAATACCTTTTCCGCCGCACCACACCGCTGAAGGCCGGGGATACCGTGCTGTTCCACGCCGCTGCCGGGGGTGTGGGGCTGATCGCCTGCCAATGGGCCCGGTCGGAAGGCATCACCCTGATCGGCACCGCCGGATCAGATGACAAATGTGCTTTGGCCCGCGACCATGGGGCCGCCCATGTGATCAACTATCGCACCGAAGATTTCGTCGCGCGGGTGAAAGAGATCACCGGCGGCAAGGGCGTGGATGTGGTGATGGATTCGGTGGGCAAGGACACGTTTGACGGTTCGCTCGATTGCCTCAAACCCTTCGGGATGATGATTTCCTTCGGCAATGCCAGCGGCAAGGTGCCGCCCTTCGATCTGGGCATTCTGGCGGCCAAAGGGTCACTGAAGGTCACGCGGCAGACCCTGTTCACCCATATCGCCGACCATGCGACCTGTCAGCAAATGGCCGCTGACCTGTTTGCCAAGGTGGAAAGCGGGGCCGTGAGGATCCGAATCGACCAGCGCTTCCCGCTGGAACGGGTGGCCGATGCCCATCGCGCGCTGGAAGCACGCGCCACCACGGGCCAGACCATCCTGACGCTTTAACCAACGGGGCGGGTGCGCAGAAACAGATA
>JALQTL010000222.1 GCA_023260935.1 Paracoccaceae bacterium | reverse complement strand
AAGCGCAACCGTGCCCCTTCATCTGTTCATAAATATCCCGGGGTGAGCGCCCACAGGGCGCGAGGGGCAGAGCCCCTTACCCTTCGCCCCCCGATCCAAAAAGAACCTTAAGCCTTCAGCAGCGCCCGCAGTGTGGCAATCTCGTCAATCTCGGCAGGCCCCTTGTCGCGCCGCCAGCGGGCCATGCGGGGAAAGCGCAGCGCCAGCCCGGACCGGTGGCGCGGGCTTGCCTGAATGCCCTCGAAGGCCAGTTCGAACACCAGTTCCGGCACCACCCGCCGCACTGGGCCAAAGCGTTCCAGCGTGTTCTTCTGCACCCAGCGGGTGATTTCGGAAAACTCGGCATCGGTCAGCCCGGAATAGGCCTTTGCAAAGGGTACCAGATCATTGCCGTCGCGCAGTGCAAAGGTGAAGTCGGTGAACAGGTTGGCCCGCCGCCCGTGGCCGGCCTGGGCATAGATCATCACCGCATCCACGCTATAGGGGTCCAGCTTCCACTTCCACCATTCCCCCCGCTTGCGCCCGATGTGATAGGGCGCCGACAGCCGCTTCAGCATCAGCCCTTCGGCCTGCCGGTCGCGCGCACCGGCCCGCAGTGTGGCCAGCCCGTTCCAGTCATCTGCCGTCACCGCGGGCGGGGCGTGCAGGGGCAGGCCGGGGGGCAGGCTGGCAAGGATCGCCTCAAGCCGCGCCCGGCGGTGGCCAAGCGGCTGCGCGCGCAGGTCTTGGCCCCGATCTTCCAGCAGGTCATAGGCCAGCAGCACTGCCGGCGCCTCGGCCAGCAGCTTTCGCGGCACGGTCTTGCGCCCGATCCGCCTTTGCAATTCGGCAAAGGGCAGGGGGGCTCCGTCCTTCCAGGCCACCACCTCGCCGTCGATCACCGTGCCCCGGGGCAGGAAATCGGCCAGCGGCGCCATTTCGGGAAACCGGTCGGTGATCAGTTCCTCGCCCCGGCTCCACAGTGCAAAGGTGCTGTCGCGGCAGATCAGCTGGCCGCGGATGCCATCCCATTTCCATTCCGCCAGCCATTCCCGGACCGGGCCAAGGCTGTCGGGCGCCTCCTCCAGCGGGCTGGCAAGCGCAAAGGGATAGGGCCGTGCCGCCTCTTGCCCGTCGCCGGCGATCAGCGCGGCAAAGCTGACATCGGCCGCCGACCAGTTCCCCATCAGCCGATGCGCCAGCGTCGCCTCGTCCAGCCCTGTCGCCTCGGCAAGGGCGCGCACCATCAGCCCCTGGCTGACGCCCATGCGAAAGCCGCCGGTCAGCAGCTTGTTGAACACGAAGCGCTCTTGCGCGCCAAGGCGGCGCCAGGCCGCCTCGACCGCAGCGCGCCGCTCGGCCTCGGGTCTGCCCGCCAGATGCAGAAGCTGGCGCAGGGTCTGGTCCAGCCCATCGGTATCCTCCGCGCCAGCGTCCGCTTCCGGGCCGGGGGGCGGTTCCGGCAAAAGGCGCGCGATGGTTTCGGCCAGATCGCCCGCCACCGCATAGCTTTCCTCGAACAGCCACAGTGGAATGCCCGCCGCCTCGGCCGCCCAAAGGCGCAGTTCGGTGCTGTTGACCACCCGCTTGGGGCGCCGTCCCGACAGAAGGGCGATGGTCCAGACCCTGTCCGCCTCGGGCGCCGTGCGGAAGTAGCCGGCAAGGGCGGCGGTCTTTTCGCCGGTGCGTGTGGTGCCGTCCAGCGCGGCGAAAAGGGCGGCAAAACGCTTCACGGGCTGGCCTGCGCCTCGCCCGTCTCCGGCAGATCGCCGTCACCCGCATCATCGCCGCCGAATTCGGTTTGCACGATGCCCGCATCGTAACCCTGTTCTTCCAGCCAGCGACGGAACGGCGCCGTATAGCCATGGGTCACGAAAACCCGCTCCGCCCCGGTCGCGCGGATCGCCGCATTCAGGCCCGGCCAGTCGGCATGGTCTGAAATGACAAAGCCCGTGGCATGGCCCCGCCGCCGGCGGATGCCGCGCAGCGCCATCCAGCCGCTGGCAAAGGCCTCTGCCACCGGGCCAAAGCGCCGTGCCCAGGCGCTGCCGAGCGCGCTTGGCGGGGCGATCACCAGCGCGCCGGGGTGCGACCGTGCATCCACCCCCGCTGTCACCCGCGTCGTGGCCGGAATGGCATAGCCCTGTTCGCGCAGGATACGGGTCGTTTCTTCCACCGCGCCATGTGTCAGGATCGGCCCAAGCCCGGGCAGCATGGTGATCAGCCGCTGCGCCTTGCCAAGGCCGTAAGCTGCCAGCACCGACGTCTTGCCCGCCTGCCGGTTTTCCTGCCACCAGTCGGCAATCCGGGCGGCCACGCGCGCCTGGCTTTCCCAACGAAACAGCGGCAGGCCAAAGGTGCATTCAGAGATGAAGGTGTGGCAGCGCAGCGGTTCGAAGGGTTCGCTCAGCCCGTCGGCCTCGGTCTTGTAATCGCCCGAGACCACCCAGACCTCGCCGCCGCGTTCCAGCCTGATCTGGGCCGATCCGGGCACATGGCCCGCCGGGTGAAAACTGACGGTGACCCCGTTGATGTGGCGGGCCTCGCCAAAGCCGATGCCTTCGGCGCGGATCGGGCCCAGACGGTGGCGGATTACGGGCAGCGCCTGATGGGGGGCCAGATAGGTGCCATGGCCGGTGCGGGCATGATCGGAATGGCCATGGGTGATCAGCGCGCGGGGCACCGGGCGCCAGGGGTCGATGTGAAAATCGCCCTCCGGGCAATAAAGCCCGCGATCGGTGAACGTAAGCAGCGCCTCGGCCATGGGGCAAGCATAGCGCGGCACATGGGCGGGAAAAGGCCCCCTGCGTGCAACCACCCCTTCCGGCTTATGCAAAAGGATGCGTCATGCCGCGCGAAGATCTGACGGAAAGGAATTGAAACGGTTTGGAAAATTCCTAATGTGGCGGGTGTTGAACCCGGAAAGCCCCCATGATCAGCATCGCGCTTGAAAGCCCCCTGACCCCAGACCTTGACCTGCTGTTCGAACGGCACACCGCCGACATGCATGCCGACACCCCGCCCGAAAGCATCCACATGCTGGACCGGTCTGAACTGGTGGCGCCGGGCATCTGGTTCTTCGTGATGCGGGACGAAGGTGAACCGCTGGGCATGGGCGCTTTCAAGCGCCTGTCAGGCACCCATGCCGAGGTGAAATCGATGCATGTTCTGGCCGAGGCGCGGGGCAGGGGGCTGTCACGCCGGATGCTGGATCACCTGATCGATGCCGCCCGCGCCGAAGGCTTTACCCGGCTGTCGCTGGAAACCGGGGTTCAGCCCACCTTCGTTGCCGCGCGGGCGCTGTATCACAATGCCGGCTTCACCGAATGCCCGCCCTTCGAAGGGTATACGGATGATCCCAACAGCCTGTTCATGACGAAGCCACTGGTCTGACGCCCATCCCCCGCAGCTTTCGCAAGCCCGTGGCGGGAAAGGGCAGAAAATGCGAAGATCAAGGCATATCAAGCCCCTGGCCTGCCGTTGCGGTCTGTCGTGCGAACCGCTATTGTCCGCCCCGTGGTCCCGTAGCTCAACTGGATAGAGCACCTGACTTCT
>JALQTL010000209.1 GCA_023260935.1 Paracoccaceae bacterium | reverse complement strand
CGGGCGTCATCAGCACCGAGGTCATCAGGCCCAGAGAGCCGAAGCCCTGCGCCACGGTATCGGACTGCACATCGCCGTCATAGTTCTTGCAGGCCCAGACATAACCGCCCGACCATTTCAGGGCAGAGGCGACCATGTCGTCGATCAGGCGGTGTTCATAGGTGATGCCGGCCTTCTTGAAGGCATCGGCGAATTCTTCTTCGTAGACCTTCTGGAACAGATCCTTGAACCGGCCATCATAGGCCTTCAGGATGGTGTTCTTGGTCGAAAGATAGACCGGCCAGCCCTTCATCAGGCCATAGTTCATCGACGACCGGGCGAAATCGATGATCGACTGGTCAAGGTTGTACATGCCCATGGCCACACCGGCGGCCGGGGCGTCGAAAACCTCCTTCTCGATCACCGTGCCGTCTTCGCCCACGAACTTCATCGTCAGCTTGCCCTTGCCGGGAAAGCGGAAGTCGGTGGCGCGATACTGGTCGCCAAAGGCATGGCGGCCCACGACGATGGGCTGGGTCCAGCCCGGCACAAGGCGCGGCACATTTTTGCAGATGATCGGTTCGCGGAAGATCACGCCGCCAAGGATGTTGCGGATGGTACCATTGGGGCTGCGCCACATCTGCTTCAGGCCGAATTCCTCGACCCGCTGCTCATCGGGGGTGATGGTCGCACATTTCACCGCAACGCCGACTTCCTTGGTCTTCATCGCGCTGTCGATGGTGATCTGGTCGTTCGTGCGATCCCGTTCTTCAATGCCCAGATCGTAATACAGCAGATCGACATCCAGATAGGGCAGGATCAGTTTCTTCTTGATGAAGTCCCAGATGATCCGGGTCATCTCGTCGCCGTCCATCTCGACGATGGGGTTTGCCACCTTGATCTTCGTCATGGTCCGCCCTTTCGGTGTTGGAATCTCTGGCCGCGCTATAGCCGAAAAGGGGACAGATGGCTAGCCCGGTATGCAATCGCATACCGAATTGTCGCAGACTAGCTGAAGTAGGCCGCCGTGCGCTGTTTGACCCAAGCCCAGAGGGCCGGCGCACCGCGGGCGATCTTGGTGCCGACGCGCTGTTCCAACTGTTCGGCGGTGACCTCATACGTCTTCCATGTGCCGCCACCCGACATCAGGTTGGCCATCACCGGCTGAACCCTGTCCAGCGACTTGGCAAAGACAGCATCGGGGCTTTCGGCGGCCTCGAACTCTTCCCACAGGGCACGCAGATCATCGCGCAGGTCATCGGGCAACAGGCCGAAGATGCGGTCGGCCGCGCGGGCTTCGGCGGCTTGCGTATCGGCCGACCCATGGGCCAGACCGTTGGCCGAATGAATCGGCACATCGCCCACGTCGATTTCCACAAGGTCATGGATCAAGAGCATGCGCAGGACACGGTTGATATCCACCCCCGGCGCCGCCTGATCGGCCAGCACCAGCGCATAAAGCGCCAGATGCCACGAATGTTCGCCCGAGTTTTCAGGGCGTGAGCCATCGACAAGCGTGGTCGCACGCAAAACGGATTTCAGCCGGTCCGCCTCGTTCAGGAAAGCGAACTGCTGGCTCAGTCGGTCAGAGGGATCGGGGATCAATGCCCGCCCTTTTCCGCCTCACGCGGGGCTTCGGGCATCTTGCCGCCCTCGCGCTTGGCCTGAAGCGCCTTTTCAAGAAAGGCGCGGCCCCGCTTTTCGGCCAGACGGATGCGGATCGAAGTCATGAAGGCTTCTTGCAGCGTTGGCGAGGAGGCCCCGATAACCTTTGACACCTGTTCGTAAAAGAACGCATCCCCCAGCTCAGAGGATGACTGAAGCACATCCTGCGCCAAGCCGTCGGCGAGTTCCTGAATGAAATCGGCCATCCTTACCGGCTCGCCTCGCCCAGACGGCGGCGGACGTAATCGCTGACCGTTTCGATCATCGGCTTCATATGCGCCTCTTCGTCCTTGAAGAAGTGATCGGCGCCCTCGATCTCGGCATGGGTGATGGTGATGCCCTTCTGCTCGTGCAGTTTAGATACCAGCGATCGGGTATCTTTTGGCGGGGCCACCTTGTCGGCCGTGCCGTTGATGATCAGCCCCGAAGAAGGGCAGGGCGCAAGGAAGCTGAAGTCATACAGGTTCGCCGGGGGGGCCACGCTGACAAAGCCGG
>JALQTL010000091.1 GCA_023260935.1 Paracoccaceae bacterium | reverse complement strand
GGTGCGCGATGTGGCCGAAGCCCCCGACGGGTCGATCTGGTTCCTGTCGGTGCATGACGGGGCCGTCTATCGCCTGTCGCCCGAAGGCTGACGGTCAGATCGACAGCCGCGTCGGCGGGCTGGCAGCGGTCTGCCCCTGCGTCCCGCGCTCGCGGTAGGGCGTGGTGTTGTAATGCGCGCGGTAACATTTCGAAAAATGTGAAGGCGAGGCAAAGCCGCACGCCAGCGCCACGTTGATCACGCTCATATCCGTCTGCATCAGCAGGTTGCGCGCCTTTTGCAGGCGCAATTCCATGTAATACCGCTTCGGGCTGCGGTTCAGATAGCGGCGGAACAGCCGTTCCAGCTGCCGCGTGGACATGCCCACCTTTTCGGCCAGATCGGCGGGCGACAGCGGGTCTTCGATATTGGCCTCCATCATCTGGATGACCTGGCTCAGTTTGGGGTGGCGCACACCGATCCGGGTCGGGATCGACAGGCGCTGCGTATCCTGATCGGTCCGGATGGCGGAATAGATCAACAGATCAGCCACGGTATTGGCCAGATCGTTGCCATGATCCGCCGCCACGATCTTCAGGATCAGGTCGATGGATGACGTGCCGCCCGCCGTCGTCAGCCGGTTGCCATCCATCACGAAGACCGATTTGGTCAGCTTGACCTCTTCGAATTCTTCCATGAAGCCATCCTGATTCTCCCAGTGGATGGTCGCGCGCTTGCCATCCAGCAGCCCGGCCCGGGCCAGCGCATAGGCGCCCGTGCACATCCCGCCAATGGTATTGCCGCGCCGTGCCTCGCGCCGCAGCCAGTTCAGCACCGGCTTTGTGGTGGCCTTCTGAATGTCGATCCCGCCGCAGACAAGGATCACATCCTCGCGGTCCACTTCCTCCAGCCCCATGTCCAGCTTGAAGGTAGCACCGTTCGAACAGGTCGCCTCGCGGCCGTTTTCGCCCGCCAGTTTCCAGGTGTAAAGCGGCTTTCCCGCCACATAATTGGCCAGCCGCAAGGGTTCGATGGCGCAGGAAAACGACAGCATCGTGAACTTGTCCAGCAGCACGAAGATGAACCGCTTGGGCGGCGCATCGCTGGCCGTCGAACGGGCGCGAAGAGAGGCGGTAGACATGTTGCGACCTTGTCGTGTCGGTATTTCGCCAATCAGACAGGAAACGGGGCAATCCGCAAGGGCCAGTTGCACCGGGCGCTGGCGGGTAATCGGCCTTTGCATTCCCCCGGCTGCGGCCCTATACAGCGCCGATATCGCTAACGATGACGAAGACCCGGAGAATGGCCATGACCAAGGGCTGGACAAAATCGGACTGGCGCACGAAGCCGCGCATCCAGATGCCCGATTATCCCGATGCTGCCGCGCTGAACGCTGTCGAGGCGCAGCTGGCAAAGTATCCGCCGCTGGTTTTCGCGGGCGAGGCGCGCAAGCTGAAAAAGCAGCTTGCTCTGGCGGCCGAGGGCAAGGCCTTCCTGCTTCAGGGCGGCGATTGCGCCGAAAGTTTTGCCGAATTCAGTGCTGACAACATCCGCGATACCTTCCGCGTGATGCTTCAGATGGCTGTGGTGCTGACCTATGGTGCCAAGGTGCCGGTCATCAAGGTGGGCCGCATGGCCGGGCAATTCGCCAAGCCCCGTTCCGCCCCGACCGAGGTGATCAACGGGGTCGAGCTGCCCAGCTACAAGGGCGACATCATCAACGGCTTCGATCCCACGCCGGAATCGCGCATCCCCGATCCGAACCGGATGCTTCAGGCCTATACGCAGGCCGCCGCCAGCCTGAACTTGCTGCGCGCCTTTTCCACGGGCGGTTTTGCCGATATCCACCGCGTCCATTCATGGACGCTGGGCTTTGCCGAACATGACAAGGCCGAACGCTACCGCGAATTGTCGAACCGCATTTCCGATGCGCTCGACTTCATGACCGCGGCCGGGGTGAACCCCGAAACCGCCCATACCCTTACCGCGGTCGATTTCTACACCAGCCACGAAGCGCTGCTTCTGGAATATGAAGAGGCATTGTGCCGGGTGGATTCGATCTCGGGCCAGCCGGTTGCCGGATCGGGCCACATGATCTGGATCGGCGATCGCACCCGCCAGCCCGATGGCGCGCATGTCGAATTCTGCCGCGGCGTGCTGAACCCGATCGGGCTGAAATGCGGCCCCTCGACCACGGCCGAAGACCTGAAGGTGCTGATGGCCAAGCTGAACCCGCAGAACGAAGCCGGGCGGCTGACGCTGATCGCGCGCTTTGGCGCGGGCAAGGTGGGCGATAACTTGCCGCGCCTGATCAGGACGGTTCAGGAAGAAGGCGCCAATGTGCTGTGGTCCTGCGACCCGATGCACGGCAACGTCATCAAGTCATCCACTGGTTACAAGACCCGGCCCTTCGACTCCATCATGCGCGAGGTGCGCGAATTCTTTGCCATCCACAAGGCCGAAGGGACGATCCCCGGCGGCGTGCATTTCGAAATGACCGGCAAGGACGTGACCGAATGCACCGGGGGCCTGCGCGCCGTGACGGATGAGGATCTGTCGGACCGCTACCATACCGCCTGCGACCCGCGCCTGAACGCCAGCCAGTCCCTTGAACTGGCCTTCCTCGTGGCCGAGGAGCTGCTTTCCTTGCGCGAAGAAGGCAAGCGCATCGCGCTGTAACGGCAGCAGGACAACGGGGGCAGGGCGCCCCCGCAAGCAAAGGGGCGGCACCCGGCGGGGCCGCCCCTTTCTGCATCGCCCGGGCAGGGTCAACCCGCCGAATGCACAAGGCGCAGATGTGCCCGCGCCGGGCGAAACGGGTTGGCGGGGGCATCGGCGGGCAGTTCTGCCACCTCCGGGCTGGCAACCGGGTCAAAGCGGCTGGACCGGATGGCAAAGCGCGTCTCGGCCCCGGCGTCCTGCGGCAGGGCAAGGCAGCCCAGTGCCATGGTGCATTGCCCGGCATGGTTCAGCAACGGCAACAGATCCATCCGCGCCAGCGTTTCCCCCCGGCCGGCCCGCCGTTCGGCACGCAGCCACAGGTGCAGCGCCCCGGGGCCGGCAAAGACCCGCTCCAGCCCGATCTGCAATTGCATCCGGGATTCGGCCAGAAACAGGTTGGAAAGCGGCAGGCCCCGCGCCTCCATCCCGAACAGCCGGTTGCAGGCCATGCCGGCAATGCGGAACTGCGCCAGCCCGGGCGCGATGCGTTCGATCAGAAAGGCCCGGTCCAGCGCCCCGGCAATGCCGCGCGGGTCGATCCGGGCGCGCAAGGGCACGCTGTCGCCCGTCCGCAGGGCTTCCCAATAGGCCCGAACCTGGGCGATTGCGCTGGTATCCAGCCGGTCATCGCCCCCCGTTCCCGGATCCGTCATGCGCGTCGTCATTCTCGTTCTCCCTCTGCCGCCCGCCAGTTGCCCCGGCCCGCCCGCCCGTGCTAAGCCCTGCGCGGCTTTCGGGGGGCTTGGCACGGGCGCGCGGGGGCCGTGCGGCCTGTCGCCCGTCAGGACTGGTTACTTGCGTGTTAATCTACACCAGCGGGCGGGGTTGCGGTTCAACATTCTGAACGATTGGTAAACGCGCCGGGGCCGGCGCCGGGAAAGGGACAAGGGCGGATGACCGTTTCGATGACCGGGTTTGCAACCCGCAAGGGGCAGGGGCTGGGTTATGCCTGGGTCTGGGATATCCGGTCGGTCAACGGCAAGGGGCTGGACCTGCGCCTGCGCGTGCCGGACTGGATCGACGGGCTGGAGGTCGCGCTGCGGGCCGAGCTGCAAAAGGCCTTCGGGCGCGGCAATATCAGCCTGTCGCTGAAAGTCTCGCGCGAGGATTCGGCCCCGCCCTCACAACGGGTGAACCCGGCCGTTCTGGCCAGCGCGCTGGAGGCCCTGCGCAGCATCGAGGATGCCGCCATGACCGCAGGCGTCACCCTTGGCCAGCCGACGCCCGCCGATGTGCTGGCCCTGCGCGGGGTCTATGAAACCGCCTCGCAGGAAGAAGATACTGCCCCGCTCAGGGCCGCGCTGCTGGCCGATCTTCCGCCGCTTCTTGCCGCGTTCTCGGCCATGCGCGCCGACGAAGGGCGCGCGCTGAACGCGGTGATCGGGGCGCAGCTTGACAAGATCGCCGGGCTGACCGCCGATGCCGTGGCCGAGGCCGAGGCCCGCCGCGATGCCAGCCGCGCCGCGCTGCGCGCCGCCCTTGCCCGGGTGCTGGAAGCGGCCGAAGGCGTCGACGAAACCCGGCTGACACAGGAACTGGCGCTGATCGCGGTGAAAAGCGACGTGACCGAGGAACTGGACCGGCTGGCCGCCCATGTCACCGCCGCGCGCGGGCTTCTGGCCGAAGACGGGCAGGTGGGCCGCAAGTTCGATTTCCTGATCCAGGAATTCATGCGCGAGGCGAATACGCTGTGTTCCAAGGCCCAGTCGCTTGCGCTGACCCGGATCGGGCTTGACCTGAAGACCGTGATCGACCAGATGCGCGAACAGGTTCAGAACGTGGAATGACCCGGATGGCAGATCGGCGCGGCCTTCTTCTTATCCTCTCGTCGCCTTCCGGGGCGGGCAAATCGACACTGGCGAAAAAGCTGATGGCATGGGATCCCACGATCCGCTTTTCCGTCAGCGCCACCACACGGGCCCCGCGCCCCGGCGAAACCGACGGGCGCGAATATTACTTCAAGCAGCGCGCCGAGTTCGAACAGATGGTCGCAACGGGCGAGATGCTGGAACATGCCGAGGTCTTCGGCAATCTTTACGGCAGCCCGCGCGGCCCGGTGGAACAGGCGATGCGCGAAGGGCGCGATACGCTTTTCGATATCGACTGGCAGGGCGGCCAGCAGATCCGCAATTCCGCGCTGGGGCGCGATGTGGTGTCGATCTTCATCCTGCCACCGTCGATTTCGGCGCTGGAGGAACGCCTGCGCGGCCGGGCCCAGGACAGCGATGAGGTCATTGCCGGGCGCATGGCCAAAAGCCGGGACGAAATCAGCCACTGGGCCGAATATGACTATGTTCTGGTCAATGACGATCTGGAAGCCACCTTTGCCAAGCTCTTGACGGTGCTGGAGGCCGAACGGATGCGGCGCGACCGGCAACCGAAACTGGCCGAATTCGTGCGCGGCCTGAATCAGGAGTTTGACGCCCGATGATCTATGCGCTTGACGGTATCGCCCCGCAGATCGCCGCCTCGGCCTGGGTGGCGCCTGATGCCAACCTGATCGGCCGCGTCGTGCTGGAGGATGAGGCCTCGGTCTGGTTCGGCGCCACCTTGCGCGGCGACAACGAAGAAATCCGGGTCGGGCGCGGGTCGAACCTTCAGGAAAACTGCGTATTGCATACCGATATGGGCTTTCCGCTGGTCATCGGGGCCGATTGCACCATTGGCCACAAGGCCATGCTGCATGGCTGCACCATCGGGGCGGGCAGCCTGATCGGCATGGGGGCCACCATACTGAACGGCGCCCGCATCGGCCGTGGCTGCCTGATCGGGGCCGGCGCGCTTGTCACCGAAGGCAAGGAAATCCCCGATGGCAGCCTTGTGATGGGTAGCCCCGGCAAGGTGGTGCGCGTTCTGGATGACGAGGCGCGCGCGCGGCTTCTGAAATCGGCCGAAGGCTACCGGGCCAATGCCCGCCGTTTCCGCGACGGCCTTCGCGTCATGGGGAAATGATCTTCACCCGGATATCGGGGCACAATCCCCGCAGCTCGGCCTCTACAATGCCCGCATTGGGCAGGCGCGGTGCGATGACCATCAGCGTTCCGCAAAAGCCCGCCGCCTTCAGCGCATGGATCGTCAGCATCGCATCGGTGTCCTCGGCCATCAGCGGGCAGGCGGTGATGGCGATGGTCAGCGGCGCCAGCCGCTCGCGCGAGATATCGGCCACCGCCATCGTGATGACGGGATGCCCGCCGGCAAAGGCTTCGGCAATAGTCCGCGGAAGGCCCAGCGACAGGAACACACCCTCTGCCGGGGCAGCGGTCGCAAGCTGCGCGCGGACGCCCCTGATGCCACGATCCATCGTCATGGGCAGGCCCGGGCCAGGATGAGGGGTTTGCAATTCAAAAGTGTATTCAAAATTCACATTCCCGCCGGCAGGGTCACGATTTCGTGCAGATAGAGGTTTCGGGGCGAAGTTCAAGGCCGCGCTCGTCACCGTCGGATGGATTCGCTAAGAAGCGTTGCGAGAACGCCTGCAAACGGAGCCTGACGTGGATAGAACGATTGCCGCCATGCTGTCCGGCATTCCCCTGCCTGCCCTTGTGGTGGGGCAGGACGAACGGATACTGGCACTGAACACCGGCGCCGAAAGCCTGATCGGGGCGGCCAGCAAGGGGCGCCACCACGCCATCGCCCTGCGCCAGCCCGAGGTGCAGGAAGTGCTGACCGCCGCCCTGAAAAGGGGAGAGGCGGGTCAGGCCCGCCATCTGGTGCCGGGGCCCTCGCAGGACATGGTTCACCGCGTCACGATCACGCCGCTGCCGCCGTCCGCGGGTGTGCTCTGTGTCTTCGAAGACCTGACGGCGGTGGAACAGATGGGCCAGATGCGGCGCGATTTCGTGGCCAATGTCAGCCACGAACTGCGCTCTCCGCTGACCGTGCTGCTGGGCTTCATCGAAACGCTGCGCGGGGCGGCAAAGGATGATCCGGCCGCGCGCGACCGCTTTCTGGGCATCATGCAGCGCGAGGCCGAGCGGATGAACCGGCTGATCCGCGATCTTCTGCATCTCAGCCGGGTCGAGTCGGAAGAACGTGTGCGCCCGACCACCCGGGTGGACGTGGCCGAAGTGCTGGCCGGCACCCTTGCCACCCTGCGCCCGATGGCGGCGGCGGCACAGATCAGCCTGACGTTGACCGCCCCGCCCACCGTGCCCTCGCTGGTGGCCGGCGATACCGACCAACTGGTGCAGGTGTTCCAGAACCTGATCGAGAACGCCCTCAAATACGGCGGTGGCGGCGGGCGGGTCGAGGTGACGCTGCACACCGATCAACTGCCCAAGGGGCCGGCACTGCGGGTGGATGTGGTCGATCATGGCGATGGCATCGATCCGATCCACCTTCCCCGCCTGACCGAACGCTTCTACCGGGTGGACAGTGACCGTTCGCGCGAAAAGGGCGGCACCGGCCTTGGCCTTGCCATCGTCAAGCACATCGTGCAGCGCCATCGCGG
>JALQTL010000006.1 GCA_023260935.1 Paracoccaceae bacterium | reverse complement strand
GACGATCAAACCCGGCGTCGCTTTCTTGCCCGATGTGGCGATAGCCGAACACATCGGTCAACAGCCGCAGGGTCGGTTCCGGGTCACGTTCCCACAGGGTCACCGAATGGAAGCCGTGGTTGTCTTGCGCGTCTTGCGCCTCGACCAGCTCCACGGGCGCCCCGTCCGGGTCACGCAGCGTGACCACGCGCGCGCCAAAGCGTTCGCCTGCCCCCGCCTGTACCAGCCCGTCGATGGCAAGCTGGTCTGTCAGGCTGTCGAAACGGTCTTGCGGAATGGCATAGGCATAGGCGCTGGCCATGCCCGGACCGGCCCGGCCGGGGCCAGCATCTGCAAAGGGAAAGAAGGTCAGGATCGTGCCGGGGCTACCGGCCTGATCGCCGTAATAAAGGTGATAGGTGCCGGGATCGTCGAAGTTGACGGTCTTTTTCACCAGCCGCTGCTTCAAGACGCCGGTATAGAAGTCCACGTTGGCCTGCGCCGGCCCGCTGATGGCGGTGATGTGGTGGATGCCGGGAATGGTGGTCATGCTTTGCCCTCCTTGGCCCGAAGATGGGCCTTGGCACGAATGTAGCCCTGCAATGACCGATGATAAGGCGCGAAACCTAACCGCCTCTGTGCGAAATCACACATCATAGCGCGTGGCGCCCCGGCGGTGTTCATCCACCGGTCGGGTGATGATGGCGGCATGATGGGCGCGCTGGTCACAGTTGGCACGCGGGCAGATCCGGCAGTTGATGCCAATAGGGGTGAACAGGGCCTGCCCCATGGCAAAGGATTCAGCATAGCCGATACCGGGCAGGTGATCGATGGCGCAGCCCATGGCCACCGCAAGGCGGTTGTCTTGCGCATGGCGGGCCCATGTCGGCCTGTCGACCGTGCGCGAAAAGACGAAGAACTGTGATCTGTCGGGCATTTCAACGAATTGCGGGACAATCCGCCCCGGCATGCGAAAACATGTGTGCACTTCCAGCCGGGGGCAGGCACCGCCGTATTCGGCAAGGTGAAAGCCGGTGGCGTTGAACCGCTTGGTGACATTGCCCCCCTTGTCGATGCGCAGAAAGAAGAAGGGCACGCCCTGCGCCCCTTCGCGTTGCAGCGTGGTCGCGCGGTGGCAGGCCTGTTCATAGCTGACGCCGAAGCGGGTGGCGATCAGGTCAAGATCGTATTTGGTGGCCTTTACCGCTGACAGGAAGGCGTCATAGGGCATCAGCACCGCGGCGGCGAAATAATTGGCCAGTTCCACGCGCAGCCGCGCCACCCCCCGCGCCTCGGTGATGCCAGAGCGCTGGATCAGCCGGTCCAGAAGATCGCGCTGTTCCAGAAGCCCGGCCATATGCACAAGCTGAAACACGCGATTGGTGTGATCCAGCGCTTCGGACAACAGGATTTCGCCGCGCGTCTCGTCATACTGGCGCAAGGTGCCGGGCAGGTCTTCCACATGCACAAGCCGGACCTGCACCCCCACCCTTTCCCGCAAGCGCCGCTTCAGCATGACATAAATTTCGTCGGGTGGAACGCTCTGGCCGGACCAGAAGCCTTCGGCGGCCTCTTCCAGATCACGGAAATGGTTGCGGTTGCGGCGAAAGACATCATGCACCGCCGCTTCGGGCGAGGTGGCGGGGGCAAGTGCCGCCTGGTCGCCCCCGGCCGCCCCAACCGCCCCGCCGCCTGCCCCCAGTTCCGACCCTGCCTGCGACAGGCTGAGAAGCTGGTCTGTGGTGGCCTGATAGGCGCGGTGCAGGGTCAGGAAGGCCTGCGCCAGCCCCGGCGCATGCACCAGCGCGGCGCGAAGCTGGGGCAGATCGGGGCGGGCATCGGCCAAGAGCGGGTCTTGCAGGGCGGCACGCAGATCGGCCAGCAGGGCCGAACCGTCATCTTCGGCAATCTCGCGCCAGTCTACGCCATAGGCTTCGAACAGCCGCAGCAGCACCGTGACGGAAACGGACCGTTCGTTGTTTTCCAGCAGGTTGACATAGGAAGGGCTGATCCCAAGGGCGCGCGCCATCTGGCCTTGGGTTTCGCCGCGTTCCAGCCGAAGGCGCCGCAAATGCGGCCCGATAAAGGTTTTCTGCATACCCTCGCACACATTCACAGCTTTGTAGGATTTACAATATTACATTTTTTCCGATCTGTAAATTCTCGCATTCACAGCAGAACCCGCTTTCATTTTGCATATCCGGTCGAGGGTGGCATCGGTGTTCCAGACCACATGGGAGGCACGCAGATGAAGACCGGCATTCACCACCTTTACATCCCCGGACCCACCAATGTTCCCGAAGCCGTGCGCCGGGCGATGAATGTGACGATGCAGGATCACCGCGCGCCCGATTTCCCGGAGCTGACGCTGGGCCTTTTCGCCGATCTCAAGCAGGTGTTTCGCACGAAGGCGGGCGAGGTGATGCTGTTCCCCGGATCGGGCACGGCCGCTTGGGAAGCCGCGATCACCAACACGCTTTCCCCCGGGGACCGGGTGCTGATCGCGCGGCACGGGCAATTCTCGACCCTTTGGGCACAGATGGCCGAACGGCTGGGGCTGGTGGTGGATATCGTGGATGTGGCTTGGGGCGCCGGCTGCCCGGCCAATGAATTCGCCCGGCGTCTTGGGGCCGACCGGAAGGGAGAGATCCGGGCGGTTTTCGTGACCCATAACGAAACCGCCACCGGCGTGACCAGCGACATCCGCGCCGTGCGCCGCGCAATTGACGAATGCTTCCATGACGCGATGCTGTTCGTGGATGGCGTCTCCTCGATCGGGTCGATCGATTTCCGCATGGATGACTGGGGCGTGGATGTGGCCATTGCGGGCAGCCAGAAAGGGCTGATGTGCCCGGCGGGCCTGGGGGTGCTGGCGGTATCGCCCAAGGCCCTGCTGGCTTCCCGCACCGCAACGATGCGCCGGGCCTATTTCGAATTCGACGACATGCTGAAGCTGAACGCCGAAGGCTATTTTCCCTACACGCCGCCGGTGCCGCTGCTGCACGGCCTGCGCGCGGGGCTGGACCGGCTGCTGGACGAAGGGCTTGATGCCGTTCATGCCCGCCATCGCAGGCTGGCCGAAGGCGTGCGCAAGGCGGTTGCCGCCTGGGGCATGGATCTGGTGGCCGAACACCGCTCGCTTTACTCGGACACCGTGACGGCGATCCGGGTGCATCCTGACGTGGATGCGCGTGAGGTGATCCGCATCGGCTATGACCGCTACAACACCGCCTTCGGGGCCGGACTGGCCCGCTTGTCGGGCAAGGTTTTCCGCATTGGGCATCTGGGCGACATGAACGAGGGAATGTGCCTGACCGCCCTTGCCGTGGCCGAGATGGCGCTGGCCGAGGCCGGGGCGCGGATCGACTACGGTTCCGGCATCGCGGCGGCGCAGCGCCATTACGCCGCCACCCGCACCCGGACCGCAGAGTTGCGGATTGCCGCCGAGTAACCGCATCAGGACAAAAGCCATGAGCCATACCCTCTTCCCGCTGCGGCGCGCACGCCTGCAGCGTTCCACCCTTGCCGTGCCGGCGTCAAACCCCACGATGATCACCAAGGCAGCCGAGAGCGACGCCGATGTGGTGTTTCTGGATCTGGAGGATGCGGTGGCCCCGGGCGACAAGCCACAGGCCCGCAAGAACGCAGTCGAAGCGCTGAACGACATCGACTGGCGCGGTCTGGGCAAGACGGTCAGCGTGCGGATCAACGGGCTGGATACCCATTACATGTACCGCGATGTCGTTGACATCATGGAACAGGCCGGCGACCGCGTTGATATGCTTCTGGTGCCGAAAGTGGGCGTGCCGGGGGATCTTTACATGGTCGAGGCACTGGTGAACCAGATCGAACAGGGGTGCGGTCTGACCACCCGGGTGGGGATCGAGGCCTTGATCGAAACCGCGCTGGGGATGGCCAATCTGGAAGCGATTGCCCAATCCGGCGGGCGGTTGGAGGCGCTGCATTTCGGCGTGGCGGATTTCGCCGCCAGCATGCGCGCGCGCACCACGAATATCGGAGGGCTGAACCCGCACTACCCGGGCGATCAATGGCATGCCGCGATCAGCCGCATGGTAACCGCTTGCCGCGCCTATGGGCTGCGGGCGCTGGACGGGCCCTTTGGCGATTTCAGCGACCCCGAGGGGTACAAGGAGGGCGCACGCCGTGCGGCGGCCCTGGGATGCGAGGGCAAATGGGCCATCCACCCCAGCCAGATCGCCATGGCCAACGAGGTGTTCAGCCCGCCCGAGGCAGAAGTGACGAAGGCGCGCCGGATCATCGAGGAACTGCGCAAGGCCGAGGCCATGGGAAAGGGTGCGGCCAGCCTTGACGGCCGGATGATCGATGCGGCCAGCGAGAAGATGGCAAACAACATTCTGGTTCTGGCCGACGCGATCGAGGCCAGGGGGTAAGCGGGCGGAAGCACGGGGAGGCTGGCCCCCGGGGCTGTGCCGCTGACCCCGGGATATTCTTGAACAGATGAAGCGGCATCGGCTGCGAGGGAGAGGCAAGGATGGACATTCACGAATATCAGGCCAAGGAAATCCTGTCGCGGTTCGGCGTGCCGGTGCCGCGCGGGGGGCTGGCCTATTCGCCCGAGCAGGCAGCCTACCGGGCGCGCGAGTTGGGCGGCAGCGCCTGGGTAGTGAAAGCACAGGTGCATGCCGGGGGGCGCGGGGCGGCCGGCGGGGTAAAGCTGTGCCGAACGGTGGATGAGGTGCAGGATTTCGCGGCCAGCCTTTTCGGCCGGCAGCTTGTCACAAAGCAGACCGATGCCGCCGGCAAGGGCGTTTACCGGCTATGGGTGGAGGGGGCGAGCGATATTCGACAGGAAATCTACCTTGGCTTCGTGCTGGACCGCA
Source organism: Paracoccaceae bacterium (assembly GCA_023260935.1). Taxonomy (GTDB): domain Bacteria; phylum Pseudomonadota; class Alphaproteobacteria; order Rhodobacterales; family Rhodobacteraceae; genus Pseudotabrizicola. The sequence goes on along the minus strand of JALQTL010000006.1, from coordinate 406 downwards.
AATCCGAGCGGATCATGATCGTGGCCTCGGCCAATGGCGGGATGGATATCGAGGATCTTGCGCAAAGCGCGCCCGAAACGCTGCGCCGGATGACCATCGACCCGGCCGTGGGCCTGGCCGATTATCAGGCACGCGAGCTTGCCTTTTCGCTGGGGCTGAAGGCCGGGCAGATCGCCCAGATGGTCACGATCCTGCGGGCCTGCTATCGCGCCTATCGTGACCTTGATGCGGTGATGGTGGAGATCAACCCGCTGGTCATAACCGGGTCGGGCGATCTGGTGGCGCTGGATGCCAAGATGTCCTTTGATACCAATGCGCTGTTTCGCCGGCCCGATGTGGCAGAGCTGCGAGACAGGTCACAGGAAGACCCGCGCGAAAGTGCGGCAGCCGATCACGGGCTGGCCTA
>JALQTL010000316.1 GCA_023260935.1 Paracoccaceae bacterium | reverse complement strand
GTTTGTCTTTGCCATGAGCCAAGGCGATGACACGGGCGACACGCTAAAGGGGTCTGGCCGCTCCATTCCTGGATTTCACCTCAGAGACGCCCTTGATCTTGTGGCCAAACGGCACCCCGGTGTGTTGCTGCGCTTTGGTGGCCATGCGATGGCGGCGGGCTGGCTTGAGGGCGGGCTTATTGCCAGCCCCGAGAAGTTCATCATGGATTGCGAAGTGCTGCAAATGATCCAGCGGTATTTCGAGGAGGCGACCTTTGCGACGGGCGAGGAAGACATCGCCTTTGACGCGATCCGCGAAGTGGGGCCTCAGGGCCATTACTTCGGCTGCCAGCATACGCAGGAACGCTATACCTCGGCCTTTTATGCGCCTTTCGTTTCAGACTGGCGCAACTATGAGGCTTGGCAACTCGATGGTTCCTTGTGGACACCGGAACGGGCGCATCGCATCTACAAGCAGATCATGGCGGAATTCGAACCGCCCGAGATGAACCATGCGCATCTGGAAGACCTGACCCGCTTTGTCGCCCGCCGCAAGCAGGAGGGCGGGGCGCCGACCGACTTCTGACAGAAGTGCCGGGGCGGGGCCGCACCCGAGGCAGTGGCGCGGTCAGGGCAGATCAAGCGGTTCCAGCATCCAGCCCCGGCTTTGCAACAGGGCCGCAACCCCTTCTTGCCCGGGCAGATGCAGGGCGCCAAAGGCAGCAAGCACGGGGCCCTTCTGCGCGGCGCCCTCCAGCCGGGCAATCCATGCCCGGTTGCGCGAGGACATCATCACTTCTTCCATCAGTGCATATTCCTCTTCCATCCGGGCAGGGGTGTAGCCGGGCATCTTCAGCGTCTCGGCCCGCATGAATTCCCAGATCAGCCGGCTGTGCCCGGCGAAATAGGCATCGGCAAGGGTGGTCGAAAAATCCTCGGCGCGGTCTTGCAGGGCCAGGGTGCTGCGGATCATGGCAATCTGGTCCTGCTCTGGCAGGTCTGCAAAGATCTTGAACACGGTATCATAGGGTTCCAGTGCCAGAACCGGCACACCTTCGGACAGGGCCAGATCGATGACCGCGCCGTCCAGCCCCTTCTGTTCGGCAAGATTGCCCAGATCACAGGCCGGGATCGACAACATCATCGACACATACCAGGGCTGCAACTTGGCCGCCATGAAGGCGGGAATGCCACGCAACGAAAGGGCGCGGGAAAGGGCCTGCCAGTCTTCGGCCGGCAGAAGTTCGGCAAGGCTGCGGTCGGTCATCACCATGACCGAAGGATCGCGCGCCATATGCGCCATAAGGGCCTTTTCCTCATCGGGGCCGGCTTCGACCAGCACCGTCCCGGCTGCCGCGATGCGCGGGGCCAGCGCGTCCACCACGGGCTGATGGCGCGGATCGTTCAGGTGATAGGTGCCGACAAGGGCGATTTCCATCCGGTTCTTGCGTGCCAGCCAGAAGTTGCCCTCGGCAAAGGGCACCGCCGCCGCTGCGGCCGTCAATGCCATGCGTTCCGGCCCGGGCATCGTTTCGATCAGGTTCTGGCCATTGCATTCTGCAAAAGCTGGGGTGGCCAGAAGGAACAGGGCAGTGAACAGCGCGCGCATGGCCAACTTTCGAAAGGACAGACAGCAGGACTGCGCCCAAGGTGGCATCCGGGGGGGCGGATGTGAAGCACTGATGGCGCAGCAGTGCTGGCATGGCGTAGCGGTGCAGCGGGCATCCGCCTTGTGCGGGTGCCCCAAGGGCTGACGATTTTCATCTTGCCGGGTGTTGACAGGGCCGCCGGGGTTGCCTACTTCAGGGCCATTAGCACTCACCGGAAATGAGTGCTAAAAGTATCAACCTGGAACCTAGGGAGTGTTCTCAGATGGCATTCAAACCGCTGCATGACCGTGTGCTGGTCCGCCGCGTCCAAAGCGACGAAAAGACCAAGGGCGGTCTGATCATCCCCGACACCGCGAAGGAAAAGCCCGCTGAAGGCGAAATCGTTGCCGTTGGTGAAGGCGCACGCAAGGATTCGGGCGAACTGATCGCACCGTCGGTGAAAGCCGGTGATCGGATCCTGTTCGGCAAGTGGTCGGGCACCGAAGTGACCCTGAACGGCGAAGAGCTGCTGATCATGAAGGAAAGCGACATCCTCGGCATCATCGCCTGAGTCGATCTCGATTTCCCTGTCTGAAACCGAAATTTGAGGAGTCTGCACGATGGGTGCGAAAGACGTACGTTTTGATACCGATGCCCGCGACCGCATGCTGCGCGGCGTCAACGTTCTGGCCGATGCCGTCAAGGTGACGCTGGGTCCGAAAGGCCGCAACGTGGTGATCGAAAAATCCTTCGGCTCGCCGCGCATCACCAAGGACGGTGTGACGGTCGCCAAGGAAATCGAACTGGCCGACAAGTTCGAAAACATGGGCGCCCAGATGGTGAAGGAAGTCGCTTCCCGCACCAATGACGAAGCGGGCGACGGCACCACCACCGCCACCGTTCTGGCGCAGGCCATCATC